>NZ_JBSHBN010000109.1:13279-32452 GCF_053612025.1 Kitasatospora sp. NPDC054768 | reverse complement strand
GCCCCGGGGGCTCCGGTGCGTCGTCGGGCGACTGTCGTCGGCCGAGCGGCATCAGGTGGACGGCACCGGTCAGAACAGGACCTTCTCGTTGTTCGGCTGCAGCGTGCCGGTGGTCACCCCGGCGGCCGAGACCAGCAGCTGGCCGGCCGGCTTGCCGTCGGTGCCGAGCACCTCGGCGGTGACCGGCGTGGTCTCGTCCGGCGCGGTGATCTGGAGGCCGGTGAGCACGTGGCAGGTCGCGTCCGACTTGTCGCAGGCGCTCCACTTGAGGCCCGCGTAGCCGGACTTGTTGGGCTTCAGGGTGACCAGCACCGCCGGCCCGGGGTGGGCCTCGCGGTTGGCCGACAGCGCGTCCGCGCTGTTGTCGGCCTTCAGGCCGCCGAAGCCCGGGTACCCGTACAGGGTGCAGTTGTGGTCGCTCTTGTTCTTGATCGTCAGCATGGCCGAGCCCGCGCCCTTGAGCTGCACGGTGGCGGTGATCTCGTCGCTCTTGCACCGCGATCCGGCCGCCTGGCCGGCCATCGGGTCGCCGGGGACGGTGGCCCCGGCGGCGCTCGCCTTCGGGTCGCCCGGCTTGTCGTCGGTGTACTTCACGTCGTCGCACGCGGTCAGCAGGACGGTCGCCGCGAGGGCGGCGACACCGGCGGCGACTAACCTGGCAGGCCTGCGAACGGTCATGGTCCCCCCAAGGGTGAGTAATGGCATGGGTCTGTCACCCTAAGTACGAAGGCCGTGGCAGAACGGTTCCATTGAGGCTGCAGTTTGTCAGAGCTGACCGTTTTCTTCCTTTTCCTGACCGGTTTCGGCCGCTACTGGCGCGAACTGGCGCCGCCCGCACGACACCGCCCCGCCCGGCGGGTGCCGGACGGGGCGGTACGGGTGGAGGAGGACCGGATCAGGCGGCCGGCTTCGCGGCCACCGGCCGGGCGGGCTTCCCGCTCTTCCCGCCGCCGAGGACGTTGAAGAACACGGCCAGGGTCGGGACCAGGTAGAGCCCCCAGATCACCAGCTGGAGCACCGTCGGGTCCGGCTGGAAGTTGAAGACGCCCTTCAGCAGGGTGCCGTACCAGCTGTCCTTGGGGATGGTGCTGGAGATGTCGAAGGCCGTGCTCTGCAGACCGGGCAGCCAGCCGGCCTCCTGGAGGTCGTGCACGCCGTAGGCGAGGACGCCGGCCGCGACCACGACCAGCATCGCGCCGGTCCAGGTGAAGAACTTGGCCAGGTTGATCTTCAGCGCGCCCCGGTAGAACAGCCAGCCGAGCAGCACCGAGGTGAGCAGGCCGAGCGCGGCGCCGATCAGCGGGTTCCAGCCGTCGCCGGTGGCCTGGACCGCGGTCCAGATGAACAGCGAGGTCTCCAGGCCCTCGCGGCCGACGGCCAGGAAGGCGGTGACCACCAGGGCCGTGGTGCCCATCGCGATCGCCGCGTCCAGCTTGCCGTGCAGCTCGGTCTTCAGGTGCCGGGCGGTGCGCCGCATCCAGAACACCATCCAGGTCACCAGGCCGACCGAGATGATCGACAGCGAGCCGCCGAGCGCCTCCTGGGCCTCGAAGGTGAGCTGCGAGGAGCCGAACTGCAGCAGCGCGCCGAAGGCCATGGAGAGCGCCACGGCCGAGCCGACGCCGATCCACACCGGCGGCAGCCGGTCCTTGCGGCCGGTCTTGACCAGGTAGGCGATCAGGATGCAGACGACCAGGCTGGCTTCGAGGCCTTCGCGCAGGCCGATCAGGTAGTTGCCGAACACGCGGGCTCCTGGGGGGTGTAGAGGTGGTACCGGGGGGCGGGTGAGGTCAGCCGAGCAGGGCCTGGCCCCACCACTCCCCCGGCTTGCGCACGCCCGCCGGGCAGGCGAAGTGGGCGGAGCCGACGTGCTGGATGTACTCGTTGAGCTTGTCGCTCGCCGCGAGGCGGGTCTGCAGCGGAACGAAGGCCTTGCGGGTGTCGCGCTGGTAGGCGAGGAAGAACAGCCCGGCGTCCAGGCGGCCGAGGCCGTCGGTGCCGTCGGTGAAGGAGAAGCCGCGGCGCAGGATCATCAGGCCGTCGTTGGCGTCCGGGTGGGCGAGCGCGACGTGCGAGGTCGCGGGCATCGCCTTGAGGTCCGGCGCGTCGTGCTCCTTGCCCTTGCCGTAGGGGGCGCCCTCGCCCTTGGTGCGGCCGAAGGTGTCCTCCTGGTCCTTGAGCGAGGCGCGGTCCCAGGTCTCGATGTGCATCCGGATCCGCCGGGCGACCAGGTAGGAGCCGCCGGTCATCCACTCCGGGCCGTCGCCGGGCGCGGCCCAGACGTGGTCGGCCAGCTTCCCGGTGTCGGTGCCCGCGATGTTGTGGGTGCCGTCCTTGAACCCCATCAGGTTGCGCGGGGTCTGCTCGTCCGGGGTGGTCGAGGAGGTCTTGCCGAAGCCCAGCTGCGACCAGCGGATGTTGACGGTGCCCATGCCGATCCGGGCCAGGTTGCGGATCGCGTGCACGGCGACCTGCGGGTCGTCGGCGCAGGCCTGGACGCAGAGGTCGCCGCCGCTGCGGGTCGGGTCGAGCTTGTCGCCCTTGAAGTTCGGCAGGTCGATCAGGGCCTCGGGGCGCTTGGCCCGGAGGCCGAAGCGGTCCACGCCGTCCTTCTCGAACAGGCTCGGGCCGAAGCCGATGGTCAGGGTGAGCCGGGAGGCGGGCAGGCCGAGGGCCTCGCCGGTGTCGTCCGGCGGCGCCTCCGGCGAGCCGGGCACCGCGCCGGTGCCGACCTCGCGGCCGCCGGTCATCGCGGCGGCCGCCTTGGTCCACTCCTTGAGCAGCTTGACCAGGGACTCCCGGGTGGCCTTCTCCGAGACGTCGAAGGCGGCGAAGTGCAGCCGGTCCTGGACCGGGGTGGAGATGCCCGCCTGGTGCTCGCCGTAGAACGGCAGCTCGGCGCCGACCGGGGCGGCGACCGGGACGGCGTCGTCCTGACGGGTGGCGGCCGCCACCGAGCCGACGGCGGCGGCGCCGAGCGCGACGCCCGCGCCGGCCCAGCCGATGACGGCGCGTCGGCTGACCGCGCTCCTGGTGCCGGCGGCGTCGGCGGTGGCCGGCGTCCCGTTCTGCTGCTCGTTCTCCGCGTCCATCGGCGGGCGGGCCCTTCTACTGTGCTGGACTGTGCGCTGACCCACGGAGGCCGTGGGACCCGGATCGCGGGCCGCCACGGCGTCGGCGGGGTACTTCGGGTGGGGTGGCCGGTTACTTGACGACCACGGCGGCGGCCAGCTTCGACAGCGGCTCGCCCAGCGAGTTGACCGCGTCGGAGAAGGCCTTGCGCTCGGTCTCGGTGACCTTGTCGTAGGAGGTGAAGGTGCCGTCGGCCTGCTTGTACTTGGCCAGCAGGGCGTTGATGGCGGCGAACTCGGAGTCCAGCGTCTTCGCGAGCTCCGCGTCCTTCTCGGAGGCGACCGGCTTCAGCAGCTCGTAGGCCTTCTGCGCGCCCTCGACGTTGGCCTGGAAGTCGGCCAGGTCGGTGTGGCTGTAGCGGTCCTCCTCGCCGGTGATCTTGTTGGTGGCGACCTCGTCCAGCAGCTCCTTGGCGCCGTTGGCCATGCTGGTCGCGGTGATCTCGGCCTCGGGGATCTTCTTCTGCCAGTCCTTGAGGTCGGCGACCAGCTGGTCGGCGAGCTTCTTCTCGTCGTCGCCGATCTTCGCGTCGGCCCAGAGCGACTTCTCCAGCTTGTGCCAGCCGGTCCACTCCTGGCCCTGCTCCAGCTTGTCCTCGCGGGTGTCGGTCTTCGGGTCGACGTCGCCGAAGCTCTCGGCGACCGGCTCGGTGCGCTCCCAGCCGGTGCGCGAGGGCGCGTACAGCGACTTGGCCTTCTCCAGGTCGCCGGACTTGATCGCGGCGGCGAAGGCCTCGACGGCCGGGATGGTGGCGTCGGCCTGCTCCTGGGCGTACGTGCGGTAGGCGGTGACGGCGGCGGCCAGGCGCGGGTCGGCCGGCGCGGCGCTGCCGCCCTCGCCGGTGACGGTGATCTTCTGGCGGATGCCGTCGCCGACCATGCCGGGCTTGCAGGCGATCTCGTACGAGCCGGCCTTGATCTCGGCGTTGATGCTGGCCTTGGTGCCGGGGCCGATGTTCTCGCGCTCGGTGACGATCTTGTCGCCGTCGCCGTAGACGTAGACCTCGGTGGTCTTGGAGCCCTTGTTGCTGATGTCCAGCACGACGTGGCCGGCCGGGAAGCTGGTCCTGGAGACCTCGCAGGCGGTGTCGGTCGCGTTCACCGTGACCGCGCCGGAGGAGGCCGCCTTGTCGTCCTTCTTGGACGCGCAGCCGGCCAGGGTTGCGGTCGCCACGGCGAGGGTGAGCAGCGCGGCTGCGGTGGAACGGCGACGGGCGGACATGCGGGCTCCAACGGAAAAGGGCATGGGTGTGCCATGGCAGTGCGGGCGGCTGGGGGCCAGCCGACCATCATTAGCTAAGGCATACCTTACGTAAAGACGATTTTTCGTCTACACCCACCCCCTGAACCGTTACCTTCCCGGTGTCCGGCGGGCGGCCGCCCGGGCCGTCCAGCGGCCCTCGTGGCGGCTGATCCTGATCGGGTGCCCGAAGGTCTCGCTGATCAGCTCCGTCGTCATCACCTCCGCCACCGGCCCGGCCGCGACGCACTCGCCGCCGCGCAGCAGCAGGGCGTGGGTGGTGCTCTCCGGCAGCTCCTCCAGGTGGTGGGTGACCAGCACGCTGGCCAGCTCCGGATGCTGGTGGCGCAGCAGGTCCAGACTGTCCAGCAGCAGTTCGCGGGCGGTCAGGTCCAGCCCGGTGGCGGGCTCGTCGAGCAGCAGCAGCCGGGGGCTGGGCATCAGCGCACGGGCGATCAGGGCCCGGCCGCGCTCGCCCTGGGACAGCGTCGTCCACGCGGCGTCGGCCATCGCGCGCATCCCGAGCGTGTCGATCAGCCGCTCGGCCCGCTCCAGCGCCTCCGGGGCCGGCTTGCGGTGGAACTCCGGCTCGATGGTGTTGGTGTGCCCGGTGAGCACCACCTCGCGCACGGTCAGCGGTGAACGCAGCGGGTGGCGCGGGTTGACGTGCCCGAGGTGCGCGCGCAGCTCGCGGACGTCCACCCGGCCGAGCCGGCGGCCGAGCACGTCCACCTCGCCGCGGGTGGGGTGGGAGACCGCGCCGAGCAGCGCGAGCAGGGTGGACTTGCCCGCGCCGTTCGGACCGAGCAGCGCCCAGTGCTCGCCCGGCCGGATCTCCAGGGTGATCCCGCGCAGCAGGTGGCGGCCATCGCGCACGACGTCCACGTCCCGGGTGCGCAGCAGCGGCCCGGCGAAGTCGGGGGCGGATGAATTCATGGGACTCCGATCGCGGCGCCGGGCAGGGTGCGGGCGGGGCGCCGCACCGGACGGGCCGGCGCCGTCCGTCCGCGTGCAGAGTACAACCGTCGGCCGTGGACGGGCCCGGACGTCCGAGGGGTGGACGCGCCAGAACCCTGTTGTCCGGAGGGAGTTGGGAGGAGGATCGTGCCTCCGAGGGGAAGCGGGGACGAGGGGGACGAGGATGACCGGGGAGCGGGTCGACACCCTGCACGCGCTGGTCGAACGGCAGGCCCGGCTGGCGCCCGAGGCGGTGGCCGTGCGCTGCGGCCGGCGGGAGCTGAGCTACGGGGAGCTGGACGCGCGGGCCGGGCGGCTGGCCGCGGTGCTGGCGGAGCGGGGCCTGGCCCCGGGCGGCCGGGCGGCGGTCGCGCTCGGCCGGGGCACCGAGGTGTACGTGGCGCTGCTGGCCGTGCTGAAGGCGGGCGCGGCGTTCGTGCCGCTGGAACCGGCCGCGCCGGACCCGCTGCTGCGGCACGTGCTCGCGGACGCCGCACCGGACCTGGTGGTCACCGAGGAGTGCCACCGGGTACGGCTGGCGGACGCCGGCGGGGCCCGGCTGGTCTGCGTCGACACGGCCGCCCCCGCGACGGCCCCGTTCGCGCCGCCCGAGACCGGCCCCGGGGACCTCGCCTGCGTCTTCTACACCTCCGGTTCCACCGGCCTGCCCGTCGGCGCGCTGGTCGAGCACCGCAACCTGCTGGCCGCGTACGAGGGCTGGCGTGAGGTGTACGAGCTGACCGCCGAGGACCGGATCCTGCAGACGGCGAGCCTGGAGTTCGACGTCTTCACCGCCGACTGGGTGCGTGCGCTCTGTACCGGCGCCACCCTGGTGGTCACCCCGTTCAACCTCACCCTGGACCGCGCCGCCGACCTCGGGGCACTGCCCGCCCTGGTGGCCGCGGAGCGGATCACCGTCCTGGAGCTGAACGTCCGCACCGCGCGCCGGCTGACCGCCCTGCTGGCCGAGGCCGGCGGCGCGGGGGCCGGCGCGGGCCTGCCCGGGGTACGGCTGCTCACCGTCGGCGCCGAGAAGTGGTACCTGGACGAGCAGTTGGGCCTGCAACGCCTGCTCGGCGCGGGCACCCGGGTGCTGAACGTCTACGGGCTGGCCGAGGCCACCGTGGACAGCACCTACTTCGACGCGCGGGGCACCGCCGCCGCCGAGGGCGCCGAACGGGTCTCGCTGGTCGGCCGGCCCTTTCCCGGCACCCGGGTGTACGTGCTCGGCCCGAACCGCACCCCCGCCAAGCAGGGCATGACGGGCGAGATCGCGATCGCCGGCGCCGGCCTGACCCGCGGCTACCTCAACCGGCCCACGGACACCGCCCGTCGCTTCATCCGGGCGGACTTCGACCCGGACGGCCGGGTGCTGCTGACCGGCGACCTCGGGGTGCTGCGCGCGGACGGCGTGCTGGAGTTCACCGCCCGGGCCGCGGCCGTGGTCGGACCGCTCGGCACGAGACGGCCGACAAGCGTGCTGGCGCGGGTCCGGGCGGCGGTCCGCGCGGAGGGCGTGCTGCGCGGGCACCTGGCGGTGCGGGAGGCGGCCGTCGTCGAGGTGGAGACGGTGCCGGGCAAACCGCAGCTGGTCGGCTACGCGGTGACCGAGCCGGGTACGGACGGCGCCGACGGCTGGTCGCTCTCCCAGTACCTGAGGACCGCGCTCAGGGGCCAGTCGGTGCCCGCCGCCGTCGTCCCGGTACCCGAACTGCCGCGCACCCGGGCCGGCAAGCTGAACCGCGCGGCCCTGCCGCTGCCGGCCCCGCCGGGACACGCCGCCCGGCGCTCCGCCAAGGCCGGTGGCGGCCGGAACGGCGGCAAGACCGGGGGCGGCGTCCGGAGCGGCGGCAAGGCGGGCGGCGGTTCCGGGAACTCGGACTTCGGGAGCGGCTGCGGCGCGGTCTTCTGCGTGCTGATCTTCGCCGCGAGCGCGTGGGCGATGACCGATGTGCTCTTCCCCGGCTCGACCGATCTCACCGGCGTCCCCTCCCCGTACAGCGGCTGGTTCCGGCTGCTCTATCTGTGCGAGAACCTGGCGTTCGGCGCCGGGCTCGTCTGGTTCGGTGCCGGCTTCGAGGCCGTCCTGCGGCAGGGCAGGCCGGTCCGGCTCTCGGCGCTGGCCCACCTGGCGATCACCTGGCTGCTGGTCAACTGGTGGCCGCAGGACAACCTGTACCGGCTCACCAAGGCCACGGACTGGCCGCGCGAGACCGTGATGGTGTTCGCGTTCAACGTCTCGCTGATGCTCGCGGCGCTGGTGCTGATCCGGTTCATGCTCTGGCGGCCTCCGGCCGGAGGGGGCGAAAGGAAGGGCCGGCATCTCTGAGCGCCTCGAACATCACCTGAGCGCCTCGAACATCCCGGTCAGCCCCCGGTTCGCGGCCTCGACCAGCGCCTCGGCCGCGTCCAGTGCCTCGGCGTCCGGCCCGGCGAGGGCGAGGCCGACGACGGGCTCCGGGTCGTGGCAGGCGGTCGGGATCAGCGGCAGCAGGGTGACGCCGAGCCGGGCGCAGCGCGGGCGCAGCCGTTCCAGGTGGTCGTGCAGCGCGGCCGGGGCGAGCCGGGCGCCGAGCGGCATCCCGTCCAGGGTGCGCACCAGGTGGCCGGGGCCGCGCACCCGGTCGAGGCGGGCGGCCAGCACGAAGGCGACGGCCGGACCGGTGAGCCGCAGGTTGATCTCGGTGGGGGCGAGCCGGCGCTCCCGGTCGGTGACGAAGTCGACGTCGTACCAGCCGCGGTAGCCCTCGGCGGCCAGCCGCTCCCCCACCGCCAGGGCGAACCGGCGGGCGGTGTCGGCGGCGGCGTGCGGCACCGTGCCGGGGCCGACGGTGACGCCCTGGTAGCGGGTGCCGGCCACGTCCATGGCACCGGCGCCGACCGGGTGGACGGTGCCGTCCGGTCCGACCAGGGCGTCGTAGGTGAGGTCGCGCAGCCGGGCCGCCGGGCCCGGGTCGACGTACTCCTCCAGCAGCAACGCGCCTTCGGGGGGCAGGACTTCGGTACGCACCAGGTGCCGCAGCAGCGCCCTGCCGCCGCCCGCCGCGAACAGTTCGGCGGGCTCCACCACCACGGTGCCGTAGCCGCCGACGCCGTACGGGCTCTTCAGTACGGTGGTCTGTCCCCGGACGGCGCGGGCGGTGAGCCGACGGGCGGCCCGGCGGCGGCCCTCCGGACGCTCCTGGCGCGGCAGCCGGATGCCGGGGTGCCCGGGGGCGAGGGCGGCGAACAGGTCGTGCGCGGCGGCCTTGGACTCGTAGCGGCGCACGGCGGCCAGCTCGGGCCCCTCGCCATGCGCGGCATTCCGCCCCCAACTCACCACCGGGCGGCCGGAGTCGGCGATCCGGGCGGCCAGGGCGGGGCGGGCGGCGAGCGCCTCGGCCACCGTCCGGTCCGGCGCCACACCGCTGTGCACCTCGACCGGGCCCCAGGCCAACTCCCGGGCCAGCCAGTCGGTCCACTCAGGGGCGACCTCGGCGGGCAGGACCAGCAGGGCCGGTTCGGGGCTGTAGCAGACGGCCAGGCAGGCGTAGTGGTGCGCCTGCCGCAGCCGACGCAGGCGCTGGGCCTCGTCCATGCCGGGTGCGAAGAACTGCGCGTTGAAGTCCGCGACGTCGCCCACGTGGACCGCCGCCCGGCCACCGGTCCAGGCCCCCACCCATCCGTCCATGGGGCGGAAGCCTAGGGCTTCAGAGCGCCAACAGCCCCGCGTCGGTGGGGCGCAGGCCGCAGGCGTCGAGGTAGAAGGGGCGCAGGTGGGGCTCGTAGTCGACGTGCAGCCAGGTACAGCCGGCCGCGCGGGCGCCGTCGGCGGCCTCGGCGACCAGCCGGGTGGCGATGCCCTGCCGCCGGGCGTCCGGGGCGACCACGGTGTCGAGCAGGAAGGCGTGGGCGCCGCCGTCCCAGGCGAGGTTGACGAAGCCGACCAGGGCGTCGGCGGCGGTGCGCCGGGCGGTGACCCAGCCGAGGCTGTGCCGCTCCAGGCGGGCGATCCGGCCGCCCGGTTCCCCGGGGTGGCCGAAGCCTTCGGCGTGCAGGGTGTCGAGTTCGGGGTCGGTGAGCGGGCCGCGCCACAGGTAGTCGATCGTCACGACGGCACTGTAGACCCCTTGTTAAGTTCTGATCATTTTTTATCGACCAAGGACACGACTTGGCAAAGTTATGACCTTTCCTCTAGCTGAATCTGACTGACCCCGGTCAATCTCTGACGCAGCTCCTTTCCCTGCACAGCTACCCCCACTGGAGTCAGAGTGACCCCCACGCCTTCCTCCCGCCGTGCCCGCGTGGCCGGAGCCGTCGCGGTCGTCGCCGCCCTCGCCGGCGCCACCGTCCCGGCCGCCACGGCCTCCGCCGCCACCGCCCCGCGCGAGGCCGCGATATCCCAGGCCCGCGCCAACGTCACCCACAACGCGGGGGTGTTCGGCTTCGGCGCCGGCCAGGACCTCGTGCTCAAGGACGTCGTGCTGGACGCCGACGGCGCCTCGCACGTCCGCTTCGACCGCACCTTCCAGGGCCTGCCGGTGGTCGGCGGCGACCTGGTCGTCCACCAGGACGCCAAGGGCAGGCTCAAGGACTCCTCCCGCGCGGCCGCCCACGACGCCGCCGTGAAGTCGACCGTCCCGAAGGTGACCGCGCAGTCCGGCGCGGCCGGCGCGCTCGCCGCCGCCCCGGGCGTCCAGGACGCCGTCAGCACCCCCGAGCTGGTCGTCTGGGCCGCCGACGGCACGCCCCGGCTGGCCTGGCGCACCACCGTCGCGGGCACCGGCGCGCACGGCGAGCCGGCCGGCAAGGTCGTCGTCACCGACGCCACCACCGGCGAGCAGATCGAGTCCTACGACGCCGAGCACCAGGCGACCGGCACCGGGAACTCCGAGTACACCGGCAGGATCAGCATCGACACCACCGCCAAGTCCGGCGGCGGCTACACCCTGACCGACCCGGTCCGCGGCCACGTCACCAAGGACGCCAACAACCTCTCCGCGAGTTCGATCAAGGCGACCTCCGGCACCGCGTTCAACAGCACCACCAACGTCTGGGGCGACGGGAAGAAGTTCTCCACCGACCGCTCCACCGCCGCCGTCGACGCCCACGCCAACACCGCCTGGACGTACGACTACTACAAGAACGTCCACGGCCGCAGCGGCATCAAGAACGACGGCAAGGGCGCCACCGTCTTCGTCCACGTCGGCACCAACTGGGACAACGCCCAGTGGTCCGACAGCTGCTTCTGCATGATGACCGGCGACGGCAACGGCAGCAGCGACCCGGAGCAGGTCGACCTCGACACCATGGGCCACGAGATGACCCACGGCGTCACCAGCGCCACCGCCAACCTGCGCTACAGCGGCGAGTCCGGCGGCCTCAACGAGTCCACCAGCGACATCTTCGGCACCATGGTCGAGTGGTACGCCAACAACAGCGTCGACACCGGCGACTACCTGTTCAGCGACCAGTCCACCCCGCCGTGGCTGCGCCGCTTCGACAAGCCCTCGCTGGACGGCTCCTCGGCCGACTGCTGGAGCAGCAGCGTCGGCAAGCTCGACGTGCACTACTCCTCGGGCGTCGGCAACCACTGGTTCTACCTGGCCAGCGAGGGCAGCGGCAGCAAGACCATCAACGGCGTCACCTACAACAGCGCGACCTGCAACGGCTCCACGGTGGCCGGCATCGGCCACGACAAGATCGCCAAGATCTGGTACCGCGCGCTGACCGTCTACATGACCTCCACCACCAACTACAAGGGCGCCCGCGCCGCCTCCCTGAACGCGGCCCGCGACCTGTACGGCGCCGCCAGCACCGAGTACAACGCGGTCGCGGCGGCCTGGAGCGGGGTCAACGTCAGCTGATTTCCTAGTAGTTGAACCCCACGTGGCAGTGGTCGTGGTGGGTGTCGTCGGTGAAGAACCGGTTGCCGGCGCCCGGGATCGCCACCGGCCCGCCCACGTTGTACGCACCGGCGGCGGCCGCGTCCCGCATGAAGGACTCGACCAGTTGCCGGGACGTACCCGGGTCGACCACGGCCAGCCCGTCGATCCGCCAGACGTCGAAGGCCCGGCCCAGTGGATGGTCGCTGGGCCGGGTCGTCCCGAAGACGTCCAGCGGGTGGCCGGTCCGCACCACGCTCACCGAGAGCGTGTACGGGCCGGCCAGCCGCAGCATCGCCTCCAGCACGCTGTCGTGCACGGTGCCGCTGCGCAGGTCTGCGGCGGCCTCGGGCGGCAGCTCGACCCGGGGCTCGGCCAGCACCCGGGCCACCGCGGGCGGCGGTGCGGCGGCCGCCGGGCCCGCCACTCCCGGGTACAGCTCGGTGACCGTCCAGCGCGGCTCGGCCCGGCTCAGCCGGACGTCCACCGTGGTGCCGCCCTCGGCCACCGAACCGTCCGGACCGCGCGTCCACTGACGGCAGACCACGAGCACGCTCGCCGAGTCGTCGAGGATGCCTCCGTACTGGGCGACGATCACCTCCAGGCTCGCCTCGGCCGCCGCCGGGGCGAGCGGACCCGCGGCGTCGGCCAGCGCGGGCGGCAGGCCGAGCGCCGCCACCCGGGCACGGGCCGCCTCCGTGCCCTGCCCGCCGGGCGGCCAGGCGCCGAGCGCGGCGACCAGCTCGACGGCGCGGCGCTTGACGTCGGGCTGGATCTCGCCGGGGCCGGGCTGCCAGAGGGGCGGCCGGGGCAGCGGGGTCGGTGTCCGCGCGGGCGTTCCGGCACTACTCGTGGCGGCGGGCGTCGTGGCTACGGGCGTCGTGGCGGCGGGCGTCGTGGCGGCCGGGCCGGTGGTCGCGGCCCGCGGCCTGCTCCCGCTCGTGCACCCCGCCGCACCCAGCACCAGCGCCGCCGCGCCCGCCCGCAGCACCCCGCGCCGGCCCGCGGCCCGGCCGCCGTCTCCACCCGTCATGCCGTCAGTATGCGGCGGAGGACCCCCTGGCGCAGGAGGCGTCAGCCCAGCCGACGGATCGGTTCGCCCGCCAGGAACGCCGCGATGTCCTCCACCGCCTCCTCGTAGTAGCGCCGGTAGTTGTCCTGCGACACGTACCCCAGGTGCGGGGTGGCCAGCAGCCGGGGAGCGGTGCGCATCGGGTGGTCGGCGGGCAGCGGTTCGATGTCGAAGACGTCGACGCCCGCACCCGCGATCCGGCCGCCGATGAGCGCGGTGAGCAGCGCGTCCTGGTCGACGATCGCCGCCCGGGAGGTGTTGACCAGGTACGCCCCGGGCTTCATCAGGTCCAGCTCGGCCGCGCCGATCAGCCCCCGGGTGCCCGGGTCAAGGGCGAGGTGGATCGAGACGAAGTCGCTCTCGCGGAGCAGCTCCTCCTTGTCGGCGGCGCGCCGCACGCCCGCCCCGGCGGCCCGCTCGTCGGTCAGGCTCCGGCTCCAGGCCACCACGTCCATGCCGAAGGCCAGGCCGACCCGGGCCACCCGGCCGCCGATCCGGCCGAGGCCGAGCAGCCCGAGCGTCCGGCCGTGCAGGTCGGCGCCGACGGTGCTCTGCCAGGGGCCGCCCTCGCGCAGCGCGGTGTTCTCCTGGACGATGCCGCGGGCCAGTCCGAGCAGCAGCGCCCACGTCAGCTCGACCGGCGGGGTGCCCGAGCTGGCGGTGCCGCAGACCGTCACCCCGTGCGCCTGCGCGGCCGCGAGGTCGATCGCCGCGTTGCGCATCCCGGAGGCGACCAGCAGCCGGAGCCTCGGCAGCCGGGCGAACAGCGAGGCCGGGAAGGGCACCCGCTCGCGCAGGGTGACCACGATGTCGAACCCGGCGAGCGCGGCGGCCAGCTCCTCCTCCGAGCCGAAGTGCTCGCGGAAGGCCGTCACCGAGACCCGGCCCGCCACCGGGGACCAGTCGGCGCTGCTGGTGGCGACGCCCTGGTAGTCGTCCAGGACGGCGCAGCTGAGGATCGGAGGCGTCATGCCCGCACTCTCGCAGAAGCCTCCGCCACCCGGCGCCCCGGGTCGGGTCCGGGGCGGTGGCGGTGCCGGACCGACCTGCGGAGGGAGATACGTCGGCACCACCTGAGGAAACCAGCGGCGCCGGACAGCAGACCCTGTTCCGGGGTCTGCTGTCCGGCCGAAGGAATTGCAGTCGCCGCTATCCGCTCAGCACTTCCCATTCCTGGCGGTCGATGGTGTGACACCTCCAGGACAGGACCTCGGTGTTGTAATCCAGGCAGTACTTGGTCCCGTCGTACAGAATGTAGAGCTTGACGATGTTCCCTGGATTGAGCGACCCCTCGACGTGGAGGTCGGCATTGAGATTCCCACAGTACCCCCCTTCGACCTCCGAGCCCTCCAGCGTATAGATGTTCAGACAGGACTTGTAGTCCATGTTGTACAGGTCGACAGGATTGTTCCCCGGCCAGCGGAGTTCGAAGCGTTGATCCGAATATCCCACACAGGGGTAAGCACCGACGTGCTTCCCGAAAGCCGCATGGAAGGACAGGCACTTATGGGCCGTTCGGGTGACATGCATTTCAGAGCCACCTGAAGCGGTGAAGTCATCGTCATGGGCACTGGTTATTTCTGGCCCCCGTCGGCGCACCCCTACAACCGCACGGCTGATCAGAACCATTTATCCAGGGGAATCACCATAAAGTTCGTCACCGAACACCGGACCACCGTCCGGTTACCGCAGTTCCGGGGGCCGCAGGCCGTAGCCCTCCTCGGTCCGCACGATCCGGGGCGGCCCAACCGGCCAGCTCCGCCGGGCGGTTGGTGATGATCCCGTCCACGCCCGCCGCCGTGAGGGCCTTCCAGCGGGCGGGCAGGTCGACCGTCCAGACGTTGACCGCCACCCCGGCGGCGTGCAGTTCCCCGACCGCGCCGGGGCGGGCGGAGAGCGCGTCGTCCGAGGGGTGGTAGGCGGCCAGGCCGAGGCCCCGGGCGGTGGCGACCGGGTCGGCGTCCAGGGTGGAGCGGAGCAGCGCGAGGGGCAGTTCGGGGGCCAGTTCGCGGGTGTGGCGCAGGGCGTCGACCTCGAAGCTCTGGACCATGACCCGGTCGGCCATGCCGTGGTCGCGCACCTCCCGGACGATCCGGGCGACCTCGTCACGGCTGTGCGGCCCCTTGATCTCCAGCAGCAGCCGGCCACCGCGGGTGCGCAGGTCCTCCAGCTGGGCGGCCAGGGTCGGCAGCCGGGTGCCCGCGTAGGCCGGGGCGAACCAGGAGCCGGCGTCCAGCGCGTCCAGTTGGGCGGCGGTCAGCTCGCGGATCCGGCCGGTGCCGTCGGTGGTGCGGTCCACGGTGTCGTCGTGCAGCACGTACGGGACGCCGTCACTGCTGGGCTGGACGTCGTTCTCGACCCACTCGGCGCCGGCCCGGCGGGCCACCTCGTCCGACACCAGGGTGTTCTCCGGCGCGGCGGAGGAGGCGCCGCGGTGCGCGTACACGGTCGGCGGTGCACCGGCCGGGCGGAGCCGGGTGTCGGCGGCGGGTGCGGCGGCGGGTGCGGCGGCCGACCGCACCGGTGCCCCGGCGAGCGCGACGGCGCCGACGGCGGCCCCGAGCAGCGCGGCGACGAGAACGGTCCGACGGCGCCGCTGCCGGAGGTGCCGGGGGTGCCGGGGGCCTTGCCGGGGACCTCGATTGGGTGTCATGTCCCGCACATTACGGCCGTCCGGCACCTGCGGCCCGACGACACCGGCATCCGGGGCGACACGCCGGCGCGCGGAGCAACACCCGCTCACCCTCCGCCGGCGGCGCCGCGCGCACAGCACCGACCGCCCGGCCCGGTGGGCGCCGACCAGGCGGGCGTCCCGCACAGCCGTCAGGTACTGGGACACCGCGGACGCCGACAACCCGGTGCGCCGGGCGAGCTCGGTCGTGGAGACCGGGCCGCCAGCTCCGTCAGAAGCCGGGTGCGGGAGCGACCGAGGACGGCCGCCACAGCCTCGGCGCCGGCCGCCGGGGCGGTGGCCCACAGGGTGCCGGTGCCGCGCGCCGGACAGGCGAGCTGCAGCGGGTCCGGCGGGGCCGGACGGGTGCGGAGCGCCGGGCCGGTGAAGACGGACGGCACCAGCGGGAGGCCCGCCCCGGCCGTGGGTCCCGGCAGCGGGCGGGTGCGGTGGCGCAGCCGCAGAGCGCCCTCCGTCCAGCGGAGCCCGGCGTGCAGGTCGTTCAGCACCTGCGCCGCGCCGCGCTCGGCCGCCAAGCCCCACCCCCGTGGATTCACGCATGGTCGAATCGTTGGCGCTCAGGCCGGTGCAGCAGTGATCATCATGGGCATGACTTCGAGCGCAGTTGCCAACACCCCCGTCACCCCCGTCACGGCCGCCGCCTCCGGTACGTGGAAGCTCGGCGACCGCACCGTCCACCGGATCGGCTTCGGCACCATGCGTCTGCCCCAGACCGGCCCGGCACTCGTCCCGCACGCCGTCCCCCGCGACCGCGAGCAGGCGCTGCGGGTGCTGCGCCGCGCGGTCGAGCTGGGCGTCAACCACATCGACACCGCCGCCTTCTACTTCTCGCCGCTGCGCTCCGCCAACGAGCTGATCAACCGGGCGCTCGCGCCGTACCCCGACGATCTGGTGATCGCCACCAAGGTCGGCCCCGGCCGCGGCCTCGACGGCGAGTGGGCCGAGCACGCCCGCACCCCCGAGCGGCTGCGCGCCCAGGTCGAGCAGAACCTGCGTCAGCTCGGCCGCGACCACCTCGACCTGGTGAACCTGCGCGTCCTCGGCACCGACTCGGTCGCCGAACGCTTCGGCGCGCTGGCCGAGTTGTGCCGGGCCGGGCTGATCCGCCGACTGGGGCTGTCCAACGTCCACCCGCACCAGCTCGCCGAGGCGCAGACCATCGCGCCGGTGGTCTGCGTGCAGAACCCGTACGGCATCGGAGCCACCCCGGCGCAGGACGAGGTGCTGCGGATCTGCGGGGAGCAGGGCATCGCCTTCGTCCCCTTCTACGCGATCGCCGGGGCCGGGCGGGAGGGCGGCGCCGGCGAGGCCGAGCCCGCCCAGGTCCGGGCGGTGGCCGAGGCGCGCGGGGTGAGCACCGCGCAGGTGCGGCTGGCCTGGACCCTGCACCGCGGCCCGCACGTGCTGGCCATCCCGGGCACCGGCGACGTGGCGCACCTGGAGGACAACATCGCCGCCGGGGCACTGCGACTGTCGGCCGAGGAGCTGGCGCTGCTGGACGAGGCCCACGCGGGCTGAGGCAGAACCGGGCACGGCCCGAGCCGGAACGGGGCACCGCCCGAGCCGGAACCGGGCACGGCCCACGGCGCGTCACTCCGGGGCGAATCGATCTTCGTCCACCGTGAGGGGCCCCGAACATGACCGACCGCGCCACCCGCTATCTCTACCTGGCCCGCCACGGCGAGGCCGCGTCCGAAGGCGACGGCAGCGGGCTCACAGCCGCCGGACGCCGACAGGCCGCCCTGCTGGGCCGGCGGCTGGCCGGCCGTCCGGTCTCGGTGCTGCACCACGGCCCGCTGCCCCGGGCCGCCGAGACCGCGCGGCTGGTCGCGGAACAACTGACCGGCGTGCGGCCGCAGCAGTGCGAGGAGGCCGGGGACTTCGTGCCGCACGTGCCCGAGCGGGACGAACTCCCCGATGACAGCGCCGAGTTCCTGCTGAACTTCCTCTCGTCCACCACGGCGCAGGAGCGGGAGCAGGGCGCCGCGCTGGCGCGGCGGGCCGTCGAGCGGTTCACCGGGCCGGTGCCGGGCCGCGAGGAGCGGCACGAGCTGGTCGTCACCCACGCCTTCCTGGTCGGCTGGCTGGTCCGGCACGCCCTGGACGCCCCGGCCTGGCGCTGGCTCGGCGTCAACGCCGCCAACGCGGCGCTGACCGTCCTGCGCTACGCGCCCGGCCGGCCGCCCGCCGTGCTGCTGCTGAACGACCAGGGCCACCTGCCTCAGGAGCTGCACTGGACCGGCTACCCTCCCCAACTCCGCTTCTGACAAGGGCCCGAGCGCCTCTCCGAGGGACCCCCGAAGGATCACCGGACGACCCTCGGAGGACCGCCGGAGCAGCCCCGACGGCCCGTCGACAAAAATATGCAGACCGGTCTACTATCGCCGCATGGGAGTCAAGGGCGAGGAGACCCGGGCCCGGCTGATCGCCGGCACCAGGGAACTGATCGAGGCGCAGGGCTACTTCGGGACCGGACTCAACCGGATCGTGGCCGCCACCGGCGCCCCGCGCGGCTCGCTCTACTTCCACTTCCCCGGCGGCAAGGACCAGTTGGTGGCCGCCGCACTCACCCAGGCCGGCCAGGAGGTCGAGGCGCTGCTCACGACGCTGGCCGGCGAGGGCGCCGACACCGCCACCCTCGCCGAGCAGCTGATCGAGGCCTTCGCCGAGCGCCTGGAGCGCTCGGACTACACCAGCGGCTGCCCGATCGCCACCGTCGCCCTGGAGGTGGCCGGCACCAACGAGACCCTGCGGACGGTCTGCGCCGGGCTGTACGCGGGCTGGCAGCAGGTCCTGGCCGACCGCCTGGAGCGCGAAGGCTTCGGCCCGGCGCAGGCCGGGGCCGCCGCCGGGCAGGCGCTCGCCCTGCTGGAGGGGGCCGTCCTGCTCGCCTCCGTCCGGCGCAGCCGCGAGCCACTGGACCACGCCCGGCACGCCGTCCGGCACTTGCTCGGCAGCCGGTAGACGGAGCGCGGGCGGCGGGCCGTTCCGCGCCGCCGCCCGCCCGCGCCCGAAAAATATGCAGACCGGTCTACTGATTCTGGATCCCTGGAGTTCACCGTGACGCCCGCCCCACCGCCCCGCACCCTCGTCCTCGGCGCCACCGGCTTCCTCGGCCGCTGGCTCGTCCTCGAACTCCTCGGCCGCGGCGAGCCGGTGGCCGCCGCCGTCCGCGACACCGCCGGCGCGGACACCCTGCGCCGGTGGCTGCACGACCACGGCGCGGACGGCACCGCGCCGACCACCGTCACCGCCGACCTCACCCGCCCCGGCCTCGGGCTCTCCCCCGAGGACGACGCCCGGCTCGGCGAGGTCCGCGACGTCCACAACCTCGCCGCCCGCTACGCCTTCGGCCTCACCCGCGCCCAGGCCGAACCCGCCAACGTCCACGGCGCGCTGCACGCCCTGCACTGGTCCGCCACCCGGCCCGGGCTGCGCCGCCTGGTCCACCTCTCCGGCTACCGCGTCGGCCGCGACCCGCGGCCGCGGTACCCCCTCGACCCCTCCGCCACCGCCACCCTCTACACCCGCCTCGGCGCGTACGAGGCCTCCAAGCACCTCGGCGACGCCGCCGTCCGGGTCACCGCACCCCGCCTCGGCGTCCCGCTCACCACCGTCAACCCCAGCAGCGTCATCGGCCACTCCCGGACCGGCGAGGCCGGCCAGTACCTGGGCCCGGCCCAGCTCGTCCGCCAACTCCACCGCGGGCGCCTCCCCCTGCTGCCCGGCACCCGGCGCACCTTCCTCCCCGTCGTCGCCGTCGACCACCTGGCCCGCTTCCTCGCCGCCGTGCCCGAGCACGACCGCGACCCGCTCGCGGCCCACACCGTCCTCGACCCCACCACCCCCTGCCTCCCCGAGCTGATCACCCTCCTCGCCCGCCACCTCGGCGTCCGCCCGCCCCGCGCCCTGATCCCCGTCCCCCTGGTCCGCCGCCTCCCCCGCGTCCTCACCGGCGCCGACCCGGAGACCCTCACCTTCCTCTCCGAGGACCGCTACGACACCGGCTCCGCCGATCGCCTCGCCGCCGACGCCGGCCTCACCCACCCGCCCCTCGCCCCGGCCCTGACCCGCTGGGCCACCCGCCTGGTCGAGGAGGGATTCGGCGCACCGTGACGCCGGCGTGGGGGGGGGGGGCGGGGGCGCGCGCCCGCGCGGCCGAGGAGAAAAAAAAAGCGCCAACCCAAACCACACCAAAACCGAAAAAGAGAGGTGGT
>NZ_JBSHBN010000109.1:0-13269 GCF_053612025.1 Kitasatospora sp. NPDC054768 | reverse complement strand
GCCCCTGCCCCGCGGGCCCACCCGCCTGGGCGTGGAGGTTTGGGGCCCCCGGGCCCGCGGGGGTGGGATGGCGCCCCGCCCGACTCCCCACGCGCCACGCGCCAGGCGTGTGACGTGCGGCAGTCGCCGTTGTCGGTCATCACCCGCTGGACGGCGGTTCCGGCCCGGGCCGAGCAGCCGTTCGCCCGGTGCCGGAACGCGGTGGCGGTCTCCTCGCGTTCGTCGGCCAGGGTCTCGCCGCGGGCGATCCGATAGTGAATCAGGACCGGTGAAAGGTGGCCGGGTTCAGGCCGAGCAGGTAGGCGATGCGGGCCGGTCCGATCCGGACCTCCGCCGTACACCGCCCGCCCGAAATCCGCTTGCCGTGGTGCCGAGCATCGGGGGCATGGCCATCACCAGAGCGCGGGCCGTCGAGCTCGTCGCATCACTGCTGACCGAACTGCCGCCGGAGCACCACGAGTTGGTGGTCCACGCGGCCGTGGAGCACAGCCTCGGGTGGATCATCTCCTGCGACTCGCCCGAGTTCGTCCGCACCGGCGACTGACAGCACGCGCTCATCGGCGGCGCGCCCTACCTGGTCGACCTGCACGACTGGGCGGCGCTCTACCTCCGGCAGGTCAAGGGCATCCGGCCGCCCGACCCCCTGGCGGCGGAGGTGCGCACGCTCGCGCGGGCGGACGGCGCGGTCGTCGCGATGGCGCACCTGCGCCGCCGGGCGCCGCGGCTGAGCCTCCGGCAGGCGAAGGCGTACCTGCCGGCCGTACGGGAGGGGGCCGAGCCGCCCGAGGCGTTGGCGGACCTCACCGAGGAGAAGGTCTTCTGCCCTCCGTCGCCCATCGACACCGTACGGCCGGGACACGTCTGACCGGCTACGCCTCCCGCTCGAAGAGCAGCAGCGTCCAGTGGACCTCGCCCCGGCCGTGCAGGTCCGCGCGGGTGGCGCGGCGGAGGAGGCGCAGCCCGCAGTCGGCGGCGAGGGTGACGGTGGTCTCGTCCGGGAGGTCGAACATGTGGCGGCCCGGCGGGACGGGGCCGTGGCGGACGGTGAGGGCGAGCCGGCCCGCGGGGGCGAGGAGGCGGGTGAGGGCGGCCATCGCGGGTGGGCGCTCGGCGGAGGCGAGGTGCATCCAGACGGCGGTGAGCAGGACGAGGTCGTAGCACGCGCCCTCGGCGACGAGCGCGGGCAGTTCGGGCAGCGCGTCGGCGACCCAGCGCACGTCCGAGCCGGCGTGCAACCGCTCTCCGACGGCCCGGAGTTCAGGGGTCGGCTCGGCCGCGACCACCCGGTGGCCGAGGGCGGCGAGGGCGGCGGCGTCGCGGCCGGTGCCGGCGCCGACGTCCAGGACGGACGCGGGCGGGGCCGGGTACAGGTGGTGCAGCTCGCGGTGCACCTCGGTGAAGCTCACGCTCTCGTACTGGACGGCGAGTTGCTCGGCCGCCGCGCCGTACCCGGCGGTCCCCGCGGGCGTGTTCACTCCGCCTCCCGGACGGCCACCGCGTCCCCGGCCGCGGCCGCGCGGGCGAAGAAGTCCCGCAGCTCGCGCAGGTCGTGGACGACGAGCGTCGCCCAGGCCTCGGACCACGGCGTCGGGTAGCCGAGGTGCACGGCCGTACGGGCGAGCACGCTGTTCTGCTGGCGGACGAGTTCGCCGAGCGCCGAGTCGCGCAGGAACGCGGAGGCCGCCGCGACCTGTTCGGGGCGCAGCACGGGCACGGCACCGTCCGGCAGTGCGCCGTCCGGCTGGCGCCGTCCGCCGCCGTAGACGGGCAGTCGGGCGGCCGGGTCGGGATGCAGGCCGTTCTCGGTGAGCGCGAGTTCCATCAGGACGGCGGTGCGCCGCACGCCGAGGGCGAGGCCGGCGCCGGCCAGCCGGTCGTACCGGACGTCGCGGTCGCGGGGCACGAGTTCGCCGAGTTGCTCCGGCGAGCAGGTGCCCACGGCCCGGCCCGGCAGGCGGTGCCAGAAGTGATCCACTCTCACCCGCTCAGCGTAACGAAGGAACGGGGCCGTCACTCCTGCACCGAGCGGTTCGGGTCGCACCGCACCGCGCCACATCCATTCAGGCCGGGACATACCGGACCGCTCCGGGTAGCCCGGACCGCCCGGACCGCCCGGAAGTCGCCCGGAACCCGCCCGGCTCGCCCGGACCGTGCGTTCGGGCGGTGCGTTCGGGCGGTGCGTTCGGGCGGTGCGTTCAGGCTTCGCCCGGGTGCCAGGCGGGCCACTCCCAGGGACGGTCGGCCCAGTGGACCCGTTGCGGGTCGTGCGGGTCGAGGTCCGGGAAGAGCTGGTGGACGCGCGGCTCGAACTCCTCCTGCGCGAGCGGTTCCCAGCCGTGGCCCTCGAAGTGGATGAGGCGGTAGCGGCTGTCGGTCCGGAACTCGGCCACTTCGACCAGGGGTTTGGACGTGCTGTTGGTCTCCATGTCCCCCAGCATGTGGCGCGGTGGCAATCAACGCCCGTCCAGACCCCTCTTCCGGGTCATGTCCCGGCGTCGGCGCGCTCGTTGAGCACGGAAAGGTTCTGAGGGGGGCCGCTGGAAGGACGAGCACATGACTGGGCAGCCCACCGGAGGGCAGTGGCAGTGGCCGCAGAACGCTTGGCAGCCGCCGCCGGTCCCGACGAATCCGCTACCGCCGTGGTCCACCGCCACGCCGCCGCCGAGGCGTCTGTCACGCAGGGCCTGGACGGCCGCGATGGTCGGGACGGGCGCCGTGCTGGCCTCCGTCCTGGTGATGTGCGGGCCGGGGGCGGGTGACGAGCTGAGCGTGGCGGCGCTGCCGGAGGCCTCGCCCTCCGCCTCGGACCCGGCGGCGCAGTTGCTGCCGGTCTCCCCGTCACCGGCCACGCCGGCACCGTCCCCACTGCCGCCGCCCACCCCGAGCGCGGTGATCGCGGTGGGCGGGCCGGGTACGACGGCGGCCGGGCCCGGGCCCGGGGCCGGTGCGACGACCGACGCCGCGCACGCCTCGGCGAGCGCGCGCCCCAAGCCGGGGCACAGCCCGCACGCCCCGGCTCCGGCCCGCGGCCCGTCGGCCGCGCCCACCCCGGCGGGTGCCGGGGCGGGCGGGGGCCGGAGCAGCATCTGCGACCAGGCCGAGCGGGCGGGCCACTGGCCGGCCGGATCGGAGTCGGCCCGGCTCTGCCACAGCATCTACGGCTGAATCCACGGCTGAGCCGAGGGCGGCCCCGGAGTCATGGACGCGGCCGAACCGGTCGGGCCGGCCTACCCGGTGGGGCCGGTCGGCACAACCGAACCGGTCGGAGCAAACCGAACCGGTCGGGCCGGCCTACCCGGTGGGGCCGGTCGGCGCGGCAGAACCGGCCGGTGCGCCCGGGGCTCCCGCCGTCCCCAGCAGTCCCTTGTCCAGCCGGGGTGCCAGTACCCGCGCCAGGGTGTCGGTGATGTGCCCGGTGTCCCGGTACAGCACCACGCCCTCCAGCACCGCCGGGCAGGAGGGCCCGGCGCCGGGGCAGAGCAGCGGACCGAGGTCGAGGGTCCGCACCCCGTACCGGGCGGCGAGCCCGCCGTCCAGCACCGGGTCGGGCTCGAAGGCGGTGTCGCGCGGGAAGAAGCAGGCGTCCGAGCGCCCGTCGGAGGCGGCCAGGCAGGTCGGGATGTCCTTGCCGGGCATCGGGGTGTCGCCGAGGTAGGCGAGCGGGGCGCCGAGCGCGGTGAGCCGGTCCAGGGTGCGGGTCCAGCCCTCGGCGCGCTCCTCCTGGCTGCCGTACCGGTTGAGCCCCGCCATCAGGACCAGGCGCGGCTTGGGGCCGGAGGTCAGCCGGGTGAGGGTGTTCTCGCGCCAGCGGTCGCACTCGTCGAAGGTGCGGCCGAGGACGTTGTTGCGCACGGTGAGGGTGGCCAGCGGGCAGCCGGGCTTGACCAGGACCTCCAGGGCCCAGTGCCGCTGCTCGGCCAGGGCGAGGCCGGCGGAGATCCACTGCCCGGCGTGGGAGTCGCCGAGCAGCACGATCCGGTCGGGGCTGTCCTCGGCGCCGAAGAGGCAGCGCGGGCTGCTGTCGGCGTTGAGCGGGATCTCGCAGCCCTTGCCGGGCGGGAAGTCCTCCCGGGCGCGGGCCAGCGACGGCGTCAGGGTGAGCACCCGGGCGCCGGGGGCGAGCAGGCTCGGGCCGTCGGCGGCTCCGGCGGGGGCTGCCACGGGCCCGGCGGCGGGGTCGCCGAGTGCGCGCACGGTGCCGCCGCCGAGGGTGAGCGCGGCGATCAGCGGGATGACCAGGGCGCTGGCGCCGACCGCGAGCCCGCGCCGGGGGGCGGGGCTGCTGCCGTAGCGCAGCGGCTGTTCGACCAGCCGCAGGGTGAGCCAGGCGGGCAGCGCGGCGGCGGCGGTGAGCGCGAGCAGGGTGCTCCAGGGCAGCGGACCGTAGCGGGCCTGGGCGATGGTCAGCACCGGCCAGTGCCAGAGGTACCAGGCGTACGAGAGTCGTCCGGCGGCGCGCAGCGGGCGGGTGGCGAGCAGCCGTCCGGCGTCGGCGGCGCCGGGGGTGCCGTGCCCGGCGAGCAGGACGGCGGCGGTACCGAGGACGGGCAGCAGCGCGGCGGTGCCGGGGAAGGGGGTGTTGCGGTCGTACAGGAACACCGGCGTGAGCACGGCGGCGAGGCCGAGCCAACCGAGCACCCGCAGCGTCCGCACCACCGGGCGCCGCTCGGCGCGGGCGGCCAGCGCCGGGCCCGCCAGCGCCGCGCAGGCGCCGGCCGCGAACTCCCAGAGCCGGCTGCCGGTGGAGAAGTAGGCGAGCGGCGCGGAGGTGGCCGTCCAGCGCAGGCAGAGCGCGAGCGAGACCCCGCCGACGGCCACCGTGGCGAGGGTGATCGCCAGGGTGCGGCGGCGCCCGTGGAGGTAGCGGGCGAGGCCGAGCAGCAGCACGCCCCAGAGCAGGTAGAACTGGTTCTCCACGCCCAGCGACCAGAAGTGCTGCAGCGGGCTGGGGTCGCGTTCGGCGGCCAGGTAGTCGGTCTGCTCGCCGACGAAGCGCCAGTTGGCGAACTGGCCGGCGGAGGCGATCAGGTCGCGGGCGAGGTCGGTGCCGCGCAGCGGGTCGAGCAGGGCGCCGCCGGCGACGGCGGTGGCGACCAGCACGGTGGCGGCGGCGGGCAGGATGCGCCGGGCGCGGCGGGCGGCGAAGTCCCACAGGCCGAGCGGGCGTCCGACGAGCAGGCCGGTGATCAGGAAGCCGGAGACGACGAAGAAGACGTCGACGCCGACGAAGCCGCCGGTCAGGCCCGGGACGGCGGAGTGGAAGGCGAGGACGGAGAGCACGGCGACGCCGCGCAGCCCCTCGATGTCGGGGCGGAAGGCGCTGCGCCGGCGGGTCTGCCCGCTCTCGGCGACGGCGGCGCCCTGCGGGGCGGCGGGTTCCCGGCCCACCCGGACGACGCCGGGCAGCAGGTCGGTGGGTGTGTCGGTCGCGGCGGGCGCGGCGGGCGGCGACGAGGCCGGGGAGGACGACGGGGCCGAGGCGGATGAGGAGGACGAGGCTGAGGACGATGGTACGGCCGTTGACACGGCGGTGCTCCTTGCAGGGCTGGCAGCGGTTTGTCGGGCCCGCCGGGCCGATGGGGCGGCCGGGCGGTGTCCGCGCCGGTGGGGCGACGCGCAAGGAAACTCGGTGGGACAGAGGCGATGTGACGGTGAGTCAGAAAATCAGCGGGTCGGCCCAGCCGGAGGCCAGCAGCCCGCACAGCAGCAGTACGGCGGTGACGGCGACGGCCTCGGCCCGTCCGAACCCGAGGTCGGAGCGGCCCGGTGCGGGCGCGGCGACCTCGCCGACGGCGGCTCCCTTGCCGCCACCGGTGCCGTTGAGCAGCGGCCGCAGTTCCCGGATCAGCGGGATCATGGTGTACGCGGTGAGTGCGAGCAGCCCGGCGAGCGCCCAGTACGGCCGCCAGCCGTGCAGCAGCGCGGCCCGGACCAGTCCGGCGGCGCCCGCGAGGACGACGAACCCGAGCCAGCCGACCCCGATCCGGGCGACGGCACGGGCGAGCGAGCTGCCGCCGGACACGGCGCCGGTGGGCACCCAGTCGGCGGAGCGGCGGCGCAGCGCGTGCACGATGGCGACCACGTGGCAGAGCCCGCCGAGGAGTTGGACCCGGGTGACCTCGAAGCGCCAGCGGGTGCGGGACATCGCGGGCAGCAGCACCAGGGCGACCCAGATCGGCGGCAGGAACGGCAGCACCTGCCAGGGCTGGATCTCCTCGGGCCGGAAGAACAGCATGATCAGGGCGGGCAGCGGCACGGCGAAGACGTTCACGGCGCTGGTGACGTAGCCGAGGATGCCGTTCCAGAAGCAGAGCCGGGCGGACCGCGGGAGCGGCCCCTTGCGGAAGTCCGGGTCGCGGACCAGGGCCAGGGAGCCGAGGCACCAGCGATACTGCTGGCTGATGAAGGCGGGCAGGCCGGTGGGCGACATGCCCTTGGCGACCAGCGCGGGGACGTAGCGGGTGGCCCATCCGGCGCGGGCGAGGGCGAGGCCGGTGTAGAGGTCCTCGCTGTGGTCGATCTCGGCGAAGCCGCCGATCCGCTTCAGCGCGGCGCGGCGGTAGAGGGCGTTGGTGCCGCAGCAGACGGTGCCGTCCTGCGCGTCCCGGGAGGGCTGGATCCAGCGGTAGAAGATCTCCTGGGTGGCTCCCGCGGCGCGTTCGAGCCAGGACATGTCGGCGTCCGTGTCGAAGCACTGCGGGCTCTGCACGATGCCGACCCCGGGGTTGTCGAGGTAGGGCACCAGGTGGTGCAGGAAGTCGGGGCGGGGGCAGAAGTCGGCGTCCAGGACGGCGACGATCTCGCCGGTGCCCTCGGCCAGGCCGTGGTTGAGGTTGCCGGCCTTCTTGAACCGGCCCCGGTCGGGCCGGGCGTGGTACTGGAAGCCGTAGGACTCGGCGAGTCGGCGCACCTCGGGGCGGCCGGCGTCGTCGAGGACCAGCACGGTCAGCTCGCCGGGCCACTGGACGGCCGCGGTGTGCCGGTAGGCGTTGTCGAGGACGGCCAGTGGTTCACCGGCGGTCGGCAGCAGCAGGTCGACGCTCGGGGCGCGGTCGGGGTTCCAGGCGCGCAGCAGCAGGTCGTGGGAGTCGCGGGTGAAGCGCCGGGCGCGCTGGCCGTCGGTGAGCGAGAGCAGCCAGGTGGCCGCGTTGAGCACGGTGAGCACCAGGAAGGGCCAGAGCAGCGGCTTGCTGAGGGCGAACAGGCCGAGCGTGGCGGTGGCTCCCGCGTAGGACAGGGTGGCGCAGAGCAGCACCCAGCGGCGCTGCGGGCCGAAGTACCAGTAGAGCTCCTCGTCGTCGGGCGGGCTGGGCAGGCGGTGGTCGTCCGGGTCCGCGGGTGTCCGGCGCGGACCGGTGTCGGATGCGGGCATGGCGGTGCCATGGAGTACGGGCATGCGGAAATGGCCCCCCTGGGCAGCGGACGGAGCGTGGCCGTTCGCGCTCAGCTTCTCACATTGGCCTAGACCAATAATGAACGAGGTATGACATCTCCGCATCGCCCCAGCTCAGTTACTTGACCGTGCGTCACCTGCGGAGATCCGGTCCAGCGGAACTGAACCGGACCCCGAGGCAGAGCCGTTCCGGGGGTCGTCAACTCCCCGCCCGGTCACGGCTCCAGCACCGCCACAACCGTCAACTTCCGTACACGGACGTCCATTCCGTCAGGAATCCGCCTTCAAGTCCTTGACGAGGTGGGCGAACCGGAGGTCCGGCCGGAGCGGGATGCCGAAGCGCTCGTCGCCGTACGGGAACGGGCTGAACTCCCCGGTGCGCCGGTAGCCGCGCCGTTCGTACCAGGCGATCAGGTCGGCGCGCTGCTCGATCACCGTCATCTCCATCGCGCCGACGCCCCACCGCTCGACGGCCAGCCGCTCCGCCTCGGCCAGCACGGCCCGGCCGATCCCGCCGCCCTGGAGACCCGGGCGCACCGAGAACATCCCGAAGTACGCCCGCTCGCCGCGCTGTTCCAGCTGGCAGCAGGCGAGCAGCTCGCCGTCCCGCTCGGCCAGCAGCACCAGGCCCTCGGGGTGGCCCACGGCCTCCGTGACGGCCTCCGGGTTGGTGCGCCGGCCGTCCAGCAGGTCCGCCTCGGTGGTCCACCCGGCCCGACTGGAGTCGCCCCGGTAGGCGGACTCGACCAGGGCGACCAGCGCCGGGACGTCGGCGGGCGTGGCGGGCCGGAACACGGGCTCCCCGTCGGGCCGGGCGGAATCGGTGGCGGTCTCGGTCATGGCTGGTCCTCTCCTCACGTGCGGGGCCGCCCGTGGTGGCCGGCCCGCGGGCATCGTGCCACAGCGCGCCGGGCGCACCCGGAGCCGCCCCGGAGCCCCCCTCCGGCGCCGTCCGCAGCCCGCTCCCCTCCCCACCCCCGGCCGACCGGACCGGCAGAACCGGCAACGCCGGTTGCCGGTCGCGGTGTTCCGGCACATCTGACGTGCGTTCACTATGTGAAAAAAGATGCCTGGTGGCGGTGCCAGGTACATGGCTACTCTGCGGTACGGCCGGTCAGGCCCCGGCCGGACCGGGTCATTTCGACCCTCCCCATGCTCGGACCAGAGGAGTGCCCATGCCCCGCTCTTCCCGCTCCGCCCGCACCACCGGCACCGACAGACCGGCCCGCCGCCGTCTGCCCGCGCTCGCCGCCCTCGCCGCCGCGACCGCCCTGGTCGCCGGCGTGGCCGCCCCCGCGTACGCGGCCGAACCCACCCCTGTCGCCCCCGTCGCCGAGGGCCGCCCCGGCTTCCACCCCGAGCAGGACTTCGCGGGCTCCACCGTCGCCGCCCGCGAGGGCCGCAGCGCCGCCGCCCCGTTCGCCTCCCTCGCCGCCACCCAGACCCCGGGGCTGGACGTCTCCAGCTACCAGGGCAACGTCAACTGGTCCTCGGTGGCCGCCAACGGCGCCAAGTTCGCCTACGTCAAGGCCACCGAGGGCACCGGCTACACCAACCCGTCCTTCGCCCAGCAGTACAACGGCTCCTACAACGCCGGGCTGGTCCGCGGCGCCTACCACTTCGCGCTGCCGAACGCCTCCTCCGGCGCCACCCAGGCCACCTACTTCGTCAGCCACGGCGGCGGCTGGTCCGCCGACGGCAAGACCCTGCCGCCCGCGCTGGACATCGAGTACAACCCCTACGGCGCCACCTGCTACGGCCTCAGCCAGAGCGCCATGGTCAGCTGGATCCGGGACTTCAGCAACACCGTGCACTCCCGCACCGGCCGCTACCCCACCATCTACACCACCACCAACTGGTGGACCCAGTGCACCGGCAACAACGGCGGCTTCGGCACCACCAACCCGCTCTGGATAGCCCGCTACGCCTCCTCCGTCGGCACCCTGCCGAACGGCTGGGGCTACCAGACCTTCTGGCAGTTCGCCGACTCCGGCACCTTCCCCGGTGACCAGAACTACTTCAACGGCGCGGCCGACCGCCTCCGCGCCCTCGCCCTGGGCTGACGGCCGACGGCTGACGGCTTGACGGCTTGACGGCTTGACGGCTTGACGGCTTGACGGCCGACACACCCGCGCCGGTGCGGGGCGCCGCAGCGCGTCCCGCACCGGCCGGTGTCGGACCGACGGGGTTCACAGGGCCTTGAGGCCGTCCAGCAGCTGCTGGCCGCCCGGGCTGCCGAGGCCGGTGCACGGGTCCCAGCCGGGCCCGGAGGGGTACGCCCCGTTGCTGCCGACGGTGATGTCCCGCAGGACGCCGGTCGCGAAGTGCGCGTACAGCAGCGGGTTGAGGAAGCCGACCCGGTGGCCGAGCCCCTGGTTGATCCGGGCCAGCAGGGCGGCCCACATCGGGGCCGACGCGCTGGTGCCGCCGACCAGGTCGACGTGCACGCCGTCCACGTTCGGGACGACCACGCCGGTGTTCCGGGAGGCGACCGCGGACACGTCGGGCACACCCCGGCCCTGCACGTGCGGCGGGTTCGCGGCGACCGGCATCGCGAGGCCGACCTGGTACGGGGGCACCGGGAACATCCTGCTGATGCCGCCTCCGGTCCGCGCCCCCGGTCCGTCGTCCCAGACGATCTCCTTGTCGACCCCGCCGCCCTGGACCACCAGGTGGGTGCCGCCGACGCCGAGCACGTGCGGGCTGGACGCGGGGAAGTCGGCGTGGGCCCGCTCGCCGAAGTGGACGTCCCGGGAGCCGTCGTCGCCCGAGGCGCAGCAGATGCTGATGTCCTTGGTGCCGGCGTTGATGAAGACGCCGTCGACGTTGGCGACGCCCGCGGGGGTCCAACGCGGGCCCCCGTCCTCGGTGTTGCCGTAGCTGCTGGAGATCACCGTGGGCCGGTTGACGGTGTCGGTCGCGATCTGGTTGATCAGATCGGTCCAGCCCTGTTCGGTGAACTTGCTGAAGTAGACGACGATCTTCGCCCCGGGTGCGAGGGAGCCGACCACCGCGAGGTCGAGCATGATCTCGTCGGTGCTGTCGAACGGGTCCGCGGTGGCGTCGCCCGGGCCCGGGTCGTTGCCGGGGGATCCGACGTTCTGGATCACCACGTTGGTGATGTCCGGCACGGGCAGCCCCAGTGCGGTGAAGTACGTGCTCAACGCGTCCGACGAGTAGCCGCCGGAGGGCACACCGGGCGACGTCTCGCCGTTGAAGGCGAGGACGGCGATGCACTGGCCGGTGCCGTCGAGACCGGCCGGGTAGGTGTACGGCTTCGCGAGCTGGTGCGGGAAGAAGACGCCCGTCGGCAGAGCCGGTACGGCCTTCGCCGTGATCGGGAGGCTGACGTCCGTCCGGTGGATCAGCAGGTTGGCGCCGATCGGCCGGTCGTCCAGGCCGAACACGCCGGTGATGACGCCGCTCAGCTCCTCGGGGACGTGGACGGCGCCCTCGCGGCCGCGGTAGACGCGGGGGTTGTCGCGGGCGTCCTGGTAGCGGTAGCGGGCCAGGGTGACCCGGAAGGCGTCCGCGACGTCCCCGGTGGTGCCGGTCAGCTGGACGCTGCGGGCCAGCGGGTTCTCGTTGGAGACGGCGAGGCGGTGCTCGGCGGCGAAGGTCTCGACGGCCTTCAGGTCGGTGTCGCGCCAGCGGTGGACGGCGGCGTACTCGTCGTCGGTGGGGACGGTCCGGCGGGTCGGCGGCTGGAGCGCCAGCTCGTACAGGTCCGGCCGCGGGGGCGCGTCGGGGTCGCGCCGCAGGTAGACGGTGACGGTCAGGGGTGCCCGTGGGTCGGCCGGTCCGATGACCCGCGCTCCGTCGAGCGGAACGCGGGAGCTGTCCGGCAGCGCCACGTAGTGGTTGGTCGACATGATCGCTCCAGCGGTCGGGTCAGCGCCGGGAGCCTCGCGACTCTTGGTCGTGTGCTTTCGACTGTCCGTGTACGGCACACGCTTATGTCGTACACGTACAGCGTCCTCCCGGCCCCCGGCACCGTCAAGGGGACGCAGGGGGGCGCGAAGTGGACGCGAACAGGAACGCGACAGGACGCCGACGGGCGCCACCCCCGGCCGGAGCCGGAGGCGGCGCCACGGGCTGCCCGGACTCAGCCGTCGATGCGGTGCTGGCTCCAGAAGGAGGTCAGGTCCACGGTGGTGGCGGCCTGGGCCGCGGCCTTGAACTCCGCGGTGGTGGAGACGCCGTTCCAGTGCGCCTGCGCGTAGTTCCGCAGCAGCGTGGTCATCGCGGTGTCGCCGATCGTCCGGCGCAGGTCGTGCAGGGCGCACTTGCCGTAGCCGTAGACGACCGTGGAGTAGCGCGAGGAGTTGGCGTCCCAGTACGCCATCGAGTTGGTGATCTTCTCCGCCGAGGAGGCCCAGGAGACGCTGTTCCAGCAGCCGTTGCCGGTCTTGCCGAGGGCGAGGTCGGTGGCGTAGTCGGTGAAGGCCTCGTCCAGCCAGGGGGCGTTGTACTCGTCGTCGCCCACGATGCCGTACCACCACTGGTGGCCGATCTCGTGGGTGAGCGCCGTGGTGCTGACCAGGTCGAGGACGAAGCCCGGGTACTCCATGCCGCCGAACCAGAAGTTGTTGTCGATCACCGCGTCCAGTTCGCCGTACGGGTAGGCGCCGAAGCGCTGGGCGTGGGCGTCGACCGCCGAGGTCGCGGTGGAGAGCATCGACTTGGAGTCGGCCGCGCTGATGCCCGCCACCGAGTAGACGTTGACCTTCACCCCGGCCGCCGAGGTGCCGGAGATCCTGGTGAACGGTCCGGCGCCCCAGGCGAAGTCGCGCACCTTGCTCGCGGTCGCCTTGGTGACGGTCCGGCCGGTCGTGCCGGGGGTGTCCACCGAGGTGCCGGTCGCGGGGACCAGCAGGCCGGTCGGATGGTCCAGGGTGACGGTGAAGTCCGAGGCCATCGAGTAGAAGGACTCGCCGTTGTTGGTGTACGGGTCGAGGTGCCAGCCGGCCGCGTCCCGTATCGCCAGGACGGGCAGGGCGTTGCCGAGGAAGTTGTACGCGCCGTCGTGGCCGAAGCGGTCCGCGCCGCTCGGCACGGTGATGCCGAGGTCGAAGCCGACGGTGCCGCTCTGGCCCTGGGCGAGCGGGGCCGGCAGGGTGATCTTGAGCGCGGTGCAGTTCACCGTGAGCGGGGAGGGCGTGCCGCCGGTCACGTTGGTGACCGTGATCGGGGTGCTGGGGCAGCTGCCGTGGGCGTTGTCCCACAGCCGCAGGTACACCTCGTTCAGCGCGGTGGGCGAGGCGTTGCCGAAGGTCACGCTCTCGTGCCCGGTCCAACTGCCACCGGAGGCGTCGCTGGTGAGGTCGACGGTGTACGCCGGCGCGGCCGGGGTGCGGGTCGGGTCGCCGGGCTGGGGGGTGGTCCCGCCGCCGGAGACGTCCAGGGTGACGTCGTCCAGCACGAAGCTGGTCTGCAGGCTGGCGTCCTCGACGCCGGTGAAGGCGAGTGTCGCGGTCTGGCCGGCGAAGGCGGAGACGTCGACGGTCTTGTGCACGTACCCGCTCAGGGCGTCCAGGTTGGAGTACGTGGCCACCGTGGTGGAGCCGAGTTTGACGGTCAGCTTGTCGTAGGCCGTGCCGGCGGTCGTCTCGGCGGTGTCGACGTGCAGCCAGAAGCCGAGCGTCGCGGTGCCGCACCCGGCGGGGAGGGTGACGGACTGCGAGAGGGTGTCGGTGTGGCTGGAGCCGTAGCCGTCGAGCCAGGCGTAGGAGCTGCCGGAGTGCGCGCTCTGGCCGCTGTCGGCGGTGATCGCGCCGCTCGGCGCCGTCCAGGGCGAACTGCCGGACTCGAAGCCGCCGTTGGCCACGACCTGGGCGGGTGTGCAGTCCGCGGCGCTCGCCACGGTGGGGGTGGCG
>NZ_JBSHBN010000108.1:0-32765 GCF_053612025.1 Kitasatospora sp. NPDC054768 | reverse complement strand
CCCCCCGCCCCCCCCCCCCCCGCCGGGACCCGACGGTGGCGGCCGACCGGCGGGCGGCCCGCCGACGGGACCGGACCGGTGGCCGCCCGCCGTCAGACCGTGGCCGGGGTGTACTTGTAGCCGACCCGGCGGACCGTCACGATGGTGTCCCGGTAGGCCGGTCCGAGCTTGCGGCGCAGCCGGGCGACGTGCACGTCGACCGTCCGCCCGTCCCCGACGTGGCCGTAGCCCCAGACCGCGGAGACCAGGTGGTCCCGGGTGTGCACCCGCTGCGGGTGCTCGGTGAGGTGGGCCAGCAGCTCGAACTCCAGGTAGGTGAGGTCGAGCAGCCGCCCGTCGACGTAGGCGTTGCGCCGCTCGCTGTCGACGGCGATACCGCGCTCGGCCGGGCGGACGTGACGGCCCCCCGCGACGGCGTGGGCGGCGGACCCACCGGTCGCCGTCGGCGTACCGGGAGCCGGGTGAGCCCCGGGGACCGGGTGCCCCCCGGAGAGCGCGGCGGCCCCGGAGACGGTGGCGGCGCCGGCCGGAACGCCGGGCAGCCCGACGGTCCCGGTCACCGGGCTCTCGGCCGGCACCAGCACCAGGTAGCCGACCATCGGGCTGCCGTTCACGCCGCCGAACTGCGCGCCGAACTGGGCGAGCACCCCCTGCGGCAGCACACCCTGCGGCAGGGTGGCGACGACGGCCGCCCCCTCCGGCAGCGCGGCGAGCAGCGCCTGGGGCACCTGCGGGACCGTCGCACCGGGCTGCGCGGCGGCGGGGGCCGGGACGACGGCCGGGCGGACCGGGCCGGCGTGGGGCGGACCGGCGTGGGGCGGGCGGGTTTGGGTCGGGCGGGCCTGGGGCGTGCGGGTCGCCGCGCCGGGCCATCGGTCGGCCCCCGGCGCCGGGGGGACGGACGGTCCGGCGACCCCGGACGTGCCGGGACCGGCCGCGGGGACGGCGGTGACCGGCGGGACGGAGCGGACCGCGCGCAGGTGCGGGGTCGCGGTGGGCAGGGGCAGGGTGGCCGTGGAAGAAGAAGACATGGTGTGCCGCTCATTTCGCGCGTGACGGACGGGGTGGAGTCGTCTGCGCGTCGACCGGGCGTACTGCCTGGGCTGGACCGAACCGGATCAGCGGGCGGAGGGCCGGGACGCGCTGGGCGAGCCGGGACACGTCTGATCGAACAGGTGCGGCTGCCGGGACGGCCAGAACGGCTCGAGGTCGGGGCGACCCCGTCGGCTGTCCACGGCGCGGCTCCCGCACCCGTTCCACCGTCCGATCCGTCCGTCCGCGCGCATCGCGGGGGCCGACCCGGTCGTTCGGGTACGGCCGACGACGTCGGGGGCGGTACTGGGGCAGACGATGTTCACTGGTGGTCTCTCCGCTGGGCGGGTCCGGATGGTCGGCCGCGGGCACGCCGGTGGGGCGGTCCGCTACGGCCTGGTCGACGGGTGTCGGCGGTGCGTAGGGCGGTGGGCCGGATGGGCCGTCAGCGCCGGGGACGCACCGGGAAGGTCAGGCCGGTCAGCGACAACACGCGCTGCAGGTCAGCGCGTGGTCGATGTAGCGGCGGACGGTGAGCGCCGGATCGGCGGCACCGGGCACGGCAGTGCCGGACACGAGGGCATCGGGCATCGGGGAGCCGGGCACGGCGGTGATGATGCATCGTCGGCCGACGGTCATCCGGCTGCCCTCCCCCTTCGTTCTCCACACGGTGGCGCGCCGTCTCCGGCGCCCGCCGACGATGCCTCGCCGGTTCGTCGAAGGCCGTCCGCCGGTCGCAACGCCCGTGCGAACGGGGTGTTTCCAGCACCCCCGACGGCATGGCCGGGCGGCCTTCGTCCACAGAGCCTTCCACGGCCGGGCCGGTCTAGGCAACCTTCGGCACAGTGATCGTCCGGGATGCGGACGGTCGGGTGAGACAGCGGGCTGAACGGGCAGGTCGGCGCGCCCACCTGCCAAGTCCTCGCACCACCGCCGCCGCCCGCCCGATGCACCACCGCGGCACACCGATGCTCCACCGCCGCCGCCCGCCCGATGCACCGCCGCCGCGCGGCCGACGTCGGGCCGGAGCCGAGTCGCCCTCAGGCGCCGACCGGGGCGCGGCGATACGTGCGGGCGGCGGCGTGCTCGACCAGCGCGACGAGCAGGTCCTTGCCGTCCTGCCGCAGCCGCGCGTCGCAGAGCAGCACCGGGATGCCCGGGTCGAGGTCGAGCGCCTCGCGGACCTCGTCCGGCGAGAACCGCTCGGTGCCCTCGAAGCAGTTCACCGCGACCAGGAACGGAATGCCGCGCTGCTCGAAGAAGTCGACCGAGGGGAAGCAGTCGGCCAGCCGCCGGGTGTCCGCGAGCACCAGGGCGCCGAGCGCGCCGCGGGCCAGTTCGTCCCAGACGAACCAGAACCGGTCCTGCCCGGGCGTGCCGAACAGGTAGAGCGCGAGGCCCGGCCGCAGGTCGATCCGGCCGAAGTCCATCGCGACGGTGGTGGTGCGCTTCGCCTCCACCCCCGAGGTGTCGTCCACCGGACGGCCCAGCTCGCTGAGCTCCTCCTCGGTGCGCAGCGGCCGGATCTCGCTGACCGAGCCGACCAGGGTGGTCTTGCCCGCGCCGAAGCCGCCCGCGACCAGGATCTTCACCGCGACGGACGGACCGCCGCGCCAGCGAGGGTCGTTGGCGTTCGCCGGGTGGGCCGCGGTGCCGTCCCGGTCGGGCGCGGTGCCGACCGGTCGGGGGTGGGGGTCAGAGCGCACGGAGTCCATTGATCACGTCTCGCAGCAGGCGCTCGTCCGGCAGCTCGGCGAGCGGAACGGGTCGGGTGACGCTGATCAGCTCGGCGTCGTAGAGGTCGCCGAGGAGGACCCGCACCACACTGACCGGCAGGTCGGTGTAGGAGCCGAGCTCGGCGACGGAGAGCGGCTCGCGGCGGCACAGGGTGAGCAGCGTCTGGTGCTCCGGGTCGAGGACGTGCGCGGGCACGGCCCCCGCGACCGGCCCGGGCTCGACGGCGGTGACCAGCGAGATCAGGTCGAACAGCCCCTCCTCGACCGGCCGGGTCCGGCCGCGGGTCATCGAGTAGAGCCGCACCACCGGGCCGGCCTCGTCGTCGAACCAGCGGTCGTCGACCGGGGTGCGCGGCCGGAAGAGGTCGACGTCGGGCCCGTCCGGGTCCGCCTGCCCGCCCTCCGCCACCGGGCCGTCCGGGCCGTCCGGGCCGTCGACACCGGACGGGCCATCGGCGCCGGCCGAACCCCCGGCACCGGCCGACCCTCCGACGCCGGACGGCCCGGCCGTGCCCACCGGCACCTGGGGGCCGTCCGACGTCTCCGGGCCGCCCGGCACATCCGCCATCGGATCCGCCATCGGACCGCTCATCTCACCGGCGGGGCGGTTTCGGTGCGCGGCTCGGCGGCCATGTGCTCGCCGACCCGCTTGACCAGCAGCGCCATCTCGTACGCGATCTGGCCGATGTCCGCCTCGGCCTCACTCAGCACGGCCAGACAGCTGCCGTCGCCGGCGGCCGTGATGAAGAGGAAGGCCTCGTCCAGCTCCACCATGGTCTGCCGGACGCCACCGACCTTGAAGTGCCCGCCGGCGCCCTTCGCCAGGCTGTGGAACCCGGCGGCGACGGCTGCCAGGTGCTCGGCGTCCTCGCGGTCGAGATCGCGGGAGGCACCGGTGGCCAGGCCGTCGTTGGAGAGGATCACCGCGTGCCGCAGGGCCGCGACGCGCCCCACCAGGTCGTCCAGGAGCCAGTTGAGGTCCCCTGACGACTGCATCGACGTGGTCATGAATCAGTTCCTTCCGCTGGAGCGGGTGGTGCGTGTGGAGCGGGTACAACGGGTGGTTCGGGTACGGCGGGTGGCACGGGCGCGCCGGTGTCCGGGTTCCGGCGGACCGGCTGCCCGGGCGGCACCCGACGGGCGAGCGGTGCCCGGCCGGTGTCCTGCGGCGCGGGCAGCGCCGCCGGGGCGGGTGCCGGGGCGATCGCCCGTCGGGACCGGTCCGGCGGCTGCCAGGCCGGTACGGCGGTGGATCGCCCGTTCCCCCGTACGGCACGATCGTCGGGCGTGCCGGGACGATCCGTCAACGGAGCACCGGGGCGGTCCGCCGGCGCACCGGCGCGGCCGGGGGACGCGCCCGCACGGTCGGCCGGAACGGTGGCGCCGCGACCACGGGTGAAGCCGCGCTGGAACGAGGCGAAGGTGGCCCGGGCCTCCTCGGGCGAGCGCTCCCGGACCTCCCGGGTCTCCCCGCCGTCGCGGGGGCCCCGGCCGTCCCGGGTGTCCGCGGCCGACGCTTCCCCGGCCGCGCCGTCGGCTCCGGCCCCGTTGCGGAACCGTTCCTTCAGCTGCTCCGTGAGCTGATCCCTGAGCTGCGGTGCCAGGTTCGCCTGCCGGACCCGCCGGGGCAGGCCGCCGAGCGTGCGAGGTGCGGCGTCCACGGGCGCAGCCGCGGCCGGGTCGGCGGCCGGCTCGACCCCGGCCGCGCCGGCGACCCCGACCACACCGGCCAAACCGGCAGCCGCGACGGCCGCCTCGGCCGCCGCCACCGCGAGGTCCTCCCGCCGGTGGCGCCCCGTCCCCGGCGCGTCCTCGGTGTCCGCCACGGGCGCGGGGACCAGCACCGGCCCGCCCTTGCCCCGCGAGGCCCGGCGCGGCAGCCCGCCCGCCGTACGGCCCGCCTCCGGCACGGACGGCCTCGGGCCGCCCGTCGTTCCGCGGTGCTTGCCCGCCTCGTCACCGCCGGCGACGGCGCCCGTACGGCCTCCGACCCCCGTCCCGGCCGAGGCACCCGCACCCGAACCAACACCAGCACCCGCACCCGAACCCGCACCCGCGAAGCCGACCGACCCGGACGCCGCCGAGGAGGCACCCCCCGACCCGGGCACGGCGACCAGGTCCCGCTGCCCGCGCCGGCCGCCCGCCGCGGCCCGGTGCCCGGCCGGGCCCGGCTCCGGCTTCCCGTCCGGCGCCTCCGCGAGCAGTTCGCGCGGGATCAGCACGACCGCCGTCGTCCCCCCGTAGGGGGACGGCCGCAGGTGCACCCGGATGCCGTGCCGCCGGGCCAGCCGACTGACCACGAACAGGCCCAGCCGGTCGGTGTCGGCGAGGTCGAACTCCTGCTCCACGGCGAGGCGTTCGTTGATCTCGGCGAGCATCTGCTCGCTCAGCCCGAGGCCGCGGTCGTCGATCTCCAGCGCGAAGCCGTGCGCGACCACCTCGCCCTGGACGGTGACCTGGGTGCTCGGCGGGGAGAACACCGCGGCGTTCTCGACGAGTTCGGCGACCAGGTGGGTGACGTCCGCGACGGCGCTGCCGAGCAGGCCGGTGCCGGGGAACGGCCGGACGATCACCCGGGCGTAGTCCTCGACCTCGCCGACGGCCGCCCGGACCACGTCCACCATCCGGACCGGCTTGCGCCAGGCCCGCCCGGGCGAACCACCGGCCAGGATGATCAGGCCCTCGGCATGGCGGCGCATGCGGGTGGTGAGGTGGTCGACCTTGAAGAGGTCCTCCAGCTCGGCCGGGTCCTCGGTGCGGCGCTCCATGGTGTCGAGCAGGGTGAGCTGCCGGTGCAGCAGCACCTGGCTGCGCCGGGCCAGGTTGACGAACACCGCCGAGACCCCGCGCCGCAGTTCGGCCTGTTCGACGGCGGCCTCGACGGCGGCCCGCTGCACCGCGTTGAAGGCCTGGCCGACCTGGCCGATCTCGGCGTTCCCGAAGTGCAGCTCGGGGGCCTCGGTGGCCACGTCCACCGGCTCGCCGCGGCGCAGCCGCAGCATGACGGACGGCAGCCGGGTGCCGGCCAGCTCGTCGGCCGCGTTGCGCAGGCCGATCAGCTCGCGGGCCAAGCCCCGGCCGATCCGGAACGAGATCATGATGGACAGCACCACGGCGACCAGGCCGACCGCACCGGCGATGCCGCCGCGCCAGAGCATCCCGATCGCCGCGGACCGCGCGCGCTCGTCCAGCCCGGCGGAGATCCGGCTGTTGATCGAGGCGAGGTCGCCGAGCGCCCGGTCGGCGGTCTCCCGCCAGGAGTCGGTGTTGAGCGCCTGGACCACGCGGTCGGGGCCGCCGGCGCCGACGAAGTCCGCTTCGGCTCGGGCCAGTGCGCCCCAGGCCTCCCCGCCGCGCAGCGCGGCGTAGTCGGACTGGTCGGCGGGGTCGAGCTCGGCGACGTAGACGGTGAACAGCGCCTGCTGGTTGTGCAGGGCGTCCAGCGCGACCTGGTACTGCTCGGCGGTGGGCCTGGCGGCGCCGGTGCGCAGGCCCTCCATCGCCGCGTCCTCCTGCGACAGGTACTCCCGGGCACGCACCAGCTCGATCAGGATGGTGCCCTGACGGGGGAGTTGGCCGCTCTGCCGGGCGACGTAGGCGGACCGGAAGCCGAACACCGGCTTGACCAGGTCGCTGTACTGGCCCAGCGCGAACTCCCAGTTCAGCGCGGAACGGCCGACCTGGGCGCGCAGCGGTCCGAGCTGGTCGGCGGCGGCGATGATCTGGACGAAGCGACCGCGCTGGGGGGCGGAGAGCTTGCCGCCGGAGCCGTCCTTCTTCTGCCGCAGCACGTCCAGGCTGCGGTCGGTGGCGGCCTTGGACCGTTCGTAGGCCTCCCTGGCGGTCGGCGACCGCGGGTCGGCCAGCCGCTGGACGGCGGCGCGGCGCTCGTTCTGCAGGTCGCCGGTGTACTGGTCGACCGGGCCCGCGAACTCCTTGTACGTACGGCTGATCCCGAGCTGGTTCCAGACGTCCCCGGTGGTGGCGATGGTCGCGTACGCCCACAGGGCCGTGAGCGCGACGATGGGCACCAGGAGCAGCGCGATGATCTTCGCGCGGATCGAGCTGCTGCGCAGACGCATGGAGTCCTCGGTCGGGAAGTGCCGGGCGCGGACGGGGAGCGGAGGGGGGAACATGGCGGGTCTTGGGAACGCTGGAGGGGTCGGCGGAGGGGCTCCCGGCCACAGGTCTGCGAGACTCTACTACGCCCTGACCACTCGTTCGAGGGGTGAACCGGTCCACCGACCGGTCTCGTCCCGCACACGTCAGAAACCGGTCACCCGTCCTCCGCTACGCATCCGGAACATCCGTCGATGCCCGGAATGCGGCGCCGGCGCGGGACCCGCGGCCTCCGCGATTCCTTCCCGGCGCCTCCCCCTCGCCTCCCCCTGACCTCCCCGGGCGCGACACCACCGGAGGGGAGCCGTGCCGATCTCGTCGTGTCACCGCCACAACCCTGGGCAGTGACAGGGCGATCCGATAGTTTCGGCGCACCCCGTACCACCCGTACGACCGGCACCGAACTGGGGAGGACCGTGCGCGAGTTCACCACCCCCGCCCCGGCCGCGCCCGAGGCCACCGGAGGACTCGCCGACTCCCTCTACGACACCGCCGAGCGCACCCCCGACCTGGTCCAGCTGTCCTGGCGGGCCGGGGACGGGCAGTGGCAGGACGTCACCGCCCGGGAGTTCCGGAACCAGGTGCTCGCCCTGGCCAAGGGCCTGCTCACCCACGGCGTGCGCTACGGCGACCGGGTGGCCCTGATGTCCCGCACCCGCTACGAATGGACGCTGTTCGACTACGCACTCTGGTCGATCGGCGCCATCACCGTCCCGGTCTACCCCACCGCCTCCCCCGAGCAGGTGCGCTGGATCCTCGCCGAGACCCAGGCCGTGGCCTGCCTGGTCGAGGACGAGGACGCCGCGATGACGGTCGGCGCGGTCTGCGACGCGCTGCCCGACCTCACCGGCATCTGGCAGCTCGACCGGGACTGCGTCGCCGCGATCACCGAGGACGGCCTCGGCGTGCCCGACTCCCTGGTGCACCGCCAGCGCCTCGGCGTCGCCACCGGGAACATCGCCACGGTCGTCTACACCTCCGGCACCACCGGCCGCCCCAAGGGCTGCCTGCTCACCCACGCCAACCTGGCCGCCGAGGCCGACGCCCTGCTCGCCGGCTGGGGGGACGTCCTGCGCGACACCGGCGGCGGCCGCCCCGCCACCCTGCTGTTCCTGCCGCTCGCGCACGTCTACGGGCGCGCCGTGCAGATCGCGGCGATCCGCGGCGGCTTCCGGATCGGGCACGTCCCCGAGGTCTCCACCGACGCGCTGCTGCCCGCCCTGGAGACCTTCCGCCCGACCTTCCTGCACGCCGTCCCGTACATCTTCGAGAAGATCTTCCAGCAGGCCCGGCGGGCCGCCGAGGACGCCGGCCGCGGCGAACTCTTCGAACAGGCCCGGCAGGTGGCCGTCGACTGGGCCGCCGCCCGGGAGCAGAAGGCCTTCGGCCGCGGCCCCGGCCCGGGCGCGGCCCTGCGGCTGCGCCACCTCGCGTACGAGCGGACCGTCTACCCGAGGCTGCGGGCCGTGCTCGGCGGCCGGGTGCGCAGCGTGATGAGCGGCGGCTCGACGCTCCGGCGCGAGCTGGGCCTGTTCTTCACCGGCGCCGGCCTCCAGCTGTACGAGGGCTACGGGCTGACCGAGACCACCGCCGCGATCACCGCCAACCCGGCCGGACGGCAGAAGCTCGGCACGGTCGGCCGACCGGTGCCGGGTGCCTCGGTGGCGATCGCCGACGACGGCGAGGTGTGGGTGCGCGGCGGCTCGGTCTTCGGCGGCTACCTCAACCATCCGCAGTGCACCGCCGAGTCCCTGGTCGACGGCTGGTTCGCGACCGGCGACCTGGGCCGGCTGGACGAGGACGGCTACCTCAGCATCACCGGCCGCAAGAAGGACCTGATCGTCACCAGCAGCGGCAAGAACCTGGCTCCGGCGGCCCTGGAGGAGCGGGTCGAGGCGCATCCGTTGGTCTCCCAGTGCCTGGTGGTGGGCGACGACCGCCCGTACGTCGCCGCACTGATCACGCTCGACCCGGCGGCACTGGCGCACTGGCTGAAGACCCACGGGCGGGAGCAGTCGGACCCGTGGACGGTGCTCGCGGACGAGGAACTGCACGTGGAGGTCCAGCGTGCGGTGGCGGCCGCGAACACGGCCGTCTCCAGGGCCGAGTCGATCCGCGCCTTCCGGCTGCTGCCGCGGGAGTTCAGCGAGGAGCAGGGGCTGCTGACCCCCTCGCTCAAGCTACGGCGGACGGCGATCGCCGAGTACTACGCGACGGACATCGAGGAGCTGTACCTGTCCTGAACCGGGCCCGTCCGCCGGATCCCTGACGTGACGTCTTGTCCCGTGCTCCCCGGGCGTGGTGACCGCGAGTCGGCCGACCGGGACCGCCGGGTTCACCCGCCGTTCCCTTGACGGCCCCATTGGTCTAGTCCATTGTTGCGACGATCCGGGGTTCCGCATCCCGGAGTTCCACGTTCAGAATTCCCCGCTCAGAGTTCCACGTTCAGAGTTCCACGTTCAGAGTTCCACGGTCCGATTCCGCTCACGCTCTCCCCACGGGCGTGCCCCCACTTGCTGGAGTCCTCACGTGTCGATGTCCACGTGCCTGTCCTCGCGCCTGTCCACGCGCCTGTCCGTGCTGGCCGCCTCCGTCGCGCTGCTCACCGGTCTCGTTGCACCCGCGGCCTCCGCCGCCGCTCCCCCGTCCGGCGGCCCGGGCACCCAGGCCGCGCCGACCGTCAACCTCGCCACCAACCCCGGCTTCGAGCTGCCCTCCCCCGACCTCGCCGACTGGGGCAGCGTCCCCGGCTGGAGCTGCACCGGCGGACCGGCCGAAGCGTCCGTCAGCACCACCGCCCCGCACGCCGGCACCTCCGCGCTCACCGTCACCCCGGCGAACGCCGACTCCACCGGCGAGTGCGCGCAGGCCGTCGCGGTCCAGCCCAACACCACCTACACGGCCTCCGCGTGGGTCCGCGGCAGCTTCGTCCACCTGGGCGCCACCGGCACCGGCCAGGACGTCGCCCCCGCCTGGACGGAGACCACCGGCGGCGGCTGGCAGCGGCTGAGCACCCGGTTCACCACCGGCCCGAACGCGCGCAGCGTCCGGCTGTACGTGCACGGCTGGTACCAGCAGGGCCCGTTCTCCGTGGACGACGTCCGGGTGGACGGCCCCGCACCCGCCCCGGCCGTGGCCGCCGGCTCCGTCCCCACCAACGACAAGGTCGTCTTCTTCACCGTGGACGACGGCTGGCAGCGCACCCCCGAGGCGGAACGGTTCATCGCCGACCACCGGCTGCCGATCACCGCCTTCCCGCTGCCGATGCCCGCCACCGCCGACCCGGCCTTCTTCCAGCGGGTCACCGCCGTGCCCGGCTCCTCGATCCAGGACCACAGCGTCTCCCACGCCGACCTCAGCACGCTCCCGCTGGAGCGGCAGCAGGTCGAGATCTGCGACGCACGCGACTCGATGACCCGCCTCTTCGGCACCGCGCCGACGTTCTTCCGCCCGCCGTACTTCACCTGGAACGCCGACACCCTGCAGGCCGCCGCGAACTGCGGCATCCGCACCGTGCTCACCGCCGACGCGGACTTCAGCTGGGGTGCCGCCAACATCTGGCACCCGGGCCCGCTGCAGCCGGGCGACGTCGTGCTGATGCACTGGACCGACACCCTCGCCGCCGACCTCCAGCGCGCCCTCGCCGCCGCCGACGCCGCCGGGCTCAAGCCGGCCGGCCTGGTCGACTACCTGCACTGACGGGAACCGTCCGGAGCCGCCGACGCGCTCCGGACCCGACGCGCACCGGACCACGCACTCCGGACCCGACGCGCCGCCGCCTCCGAGGGGAGCGGCGGCGCGTCGCCGCTCGCGGCCGAGGTGGGGCTCCCACCCGGCTCGGGCCCGGTGGCAGCTCAGCCACCGAAGGCATCCCCCGTCCAACCGATCAGGCGCGCCTCGAAGTCGGCGGCGGAGGTGACGCCCTGGGCCGGTGATCCCGCTCGTTGACAGCGTGTCCGCGGCCTGGCTCTAATGGGGGCGTGCAGCGCGGCGTCGGCCAAAGAGCAGTGGGCCGGCCGGCAGCCGAGCCGGCACTTTCCGAAGGGACGATGCGCGATGAGCACTCTCTCCGCTTCCCTGATCTGACGCCGGGCGGTCACCGCGGTGCCCGCGTGCGCGAGCCGCGTCCCGCGACGGATGTCGCCGGACGGGCCAGCAGCCGTAGCACCGGACCGGGATCCGACCATCGGCGCCGATCGATCATCGGCCCCGATGACGGCCCCGTCTCCGGCCCCGATCTCCGGTAACGGCACAGGCACAGGCACAGGCAACGACGCAGGCACCGGCACCGCTTGTGGCCGCAACTCCCCTTTCCCCTCTGGAGATCCATCACACACACATGTCCATGTCCTTCAATCTGAACGTCATCGAGGAGTTCCGCGCCAACGGCGGGCGGGTCGGCGGCCCGTTCGAGGGCGGCGACCTCTTGCTGCTGACCACCACCGGAGCCCGCTCAGGGCGGCCGCACACCGTGCCGCTCGGGTACGTCCGGGCGGAGGGGCTGCTCCTGGTCGTCGCCTCGGCCGCCGGGGCACCGGAGCACCCCCAGTGGTACCGCAACCTCCTCGCCCACCCGGTGGTCCGGGTCGAGCTCGGCACCGAGGCCTTCGACACCATCGCCGTACCCGCCGAGGGCGACCGCCGGGCGCGGCTGTTCGCCGCCGTGGTCCGGAAGGCTCCGGGCTACGGGGACTACCAGGCCCACACCGACCGGGAGTTGCCGGTCGTCGTCCTGGAACGGCTCGAACCGCCCGCCGACGGCCCAGCCCCGGTGGTGGTGCGCAGCCTCGCGGACAAGCTGCTGGAGGCGCACACCTGGCTGCGCGCGCAGCTGCGCCACGTACGGGAGGAGACGCACACCCATGTCCCGGGCCGCCCGGCCGCGCTCGGACTGCAGCTGCGCCAGCACTGCCTGGCTTTCTGCGACGGGCTGACGCACCACCACACCGGGGAGGACTCCGCGATCTTCCCCGCCCTCGCGCGCAGCCATCCGGAGCTGGCCGAGGTCCTGGCGCGGCTCGACGAGCAGCACCGGGCCATCGGGCGGATCAAGGAGGAGCTGGTGGGCCTGCTGGCCGGGATCGCGATCACCGAACCGGAGCGGCTCCGGACGGAGCTGGACCGGATGTCCGCCGAGCTGGAGGCACATCTGGACTTCGAGGAGGCGGAACTGCTGCCGGTCCTCGCCGGCATTCCCTTCCCGCCGACCGGGCCCGCACCGGGGCCGTCCACACCGAACCCGTCCGCACCGGGCGGGTCAACGCAGGACGGGTCAACGCAGGACGGGTCAACGCAGGGCGGATCAGCACCGGACCGGTCATCACCGGGCGGCGGCTGAAACGGCGTTGCCGCCGTCCCCTTCCCGAGCCGCGGGAGGGGGCGGCGGCACCGGCCCGTCCTTGAACGGGGCGCTCCGTTGCGGCAGTCCTACAGCCCCGAGAACACCGGGAGGTAGCCGCCGGACTGGCCGGCCGCCTTCGGGTGGTAGCTCTCGTCGACCGGCAGGGTGGTGCTGTTCAGCCAGGTGGTCAGCGAGCCGCAGATCTCGTGCTCGTTGAAGATGCTGCGGACGTCACCGAACGCGAAGCCGGCGTTGGCGGCCCGCTTGGCGAGGACGCCGTCCAGGGTGTCGGCGGCACCGTTGATGGCGGCGCGCTTGGTGTCACCGATGCCGAAGATGCAGCTGCCGCCGACCTTGTAGATGTGCGGGTAGCCCATCACCACGACGTGGGCGTTCGGGGACTTGGACTTGATCGCCGAGTACACCTTGTCCAGCTGGCCGGGCAGGGTGGTGGTGGCGTAGCTCTTGGCCGTGTTGACGGCGTTGACGCAGTCGGCGTCCGAGCCGAGGACACAGGTCTGCATGGTGTCGGCGAAGCCCGCGTCGTTGCCGCCGACCGAGATGCTGACCAGCGTGGTGCTGGCGTCCAGGGCGGAGATCTGGCTGTTCAGGATGTCGCCGGTCTTGGCGCCCGAACAGGCGACGAACTTGAAGGAGGACGGCGCGTGCGCGTTCTTCCAGAGGTACGCGTACGCGTTGGTGCTGCGCTTGCAGCTGCCGCTGTCGCTCAGGTAGCTGCCGGCGCCGACACCGGACGAGTACGAGTCGCCGAGGGCCACGTAGTTGACGCCGGCGGCGTTCGCGGACGTCGCGGCGAAGAGCGTCGTCATGGTGAGGCCCGCCGCTATGGCGGCGATGGACAGGGCGCGGGCAGGACGGATCATCACAGCTCCAGTGGGGTGGCGTGGTGAGGGTCACAGAAGTGATACCAGGCGGTAGCCAAACCCGGAAGCGGTCATGCCAAGGATATTGACGGGACGTCCGATAGCTCCGAGATGAACTGCCGCTGACGGTCCGTGATTTCACGCAGGTCAGCGGGGGTGCTCGGTGACGCGCGTAGCGCAGCGCGCGTAGACCGGCAACTTGCAGAAATTTCGTGCAAGACAAGCTCGGAGTTGCCGCCCGGCCATCGCCGGGTCGGATTCGAAGCGGGTGTCAGCCGACCCAGGGGGGGCCGGTGACACCCGCGAAGGCAGGTCGTAGGTGGGTCAGAAGGGCATCGGCGGCACCACAAGAATTCACCGCTGTGGCCGATCGGAGGCACGTGGCCGATGTTGACGTCCCGCATGGCGGTGCGTCAGGGCATCGCGTCGACCCGGTCCGGCCCGGCCCGGTCAAGCCCCGCCCGGCCCGGCGCGCCCCGCAAGGACGTCGCTCGGGAGTACGGCGGCGCGCGAGGTCAGCCCCGCGCGCCGGGGCGGCCACCACCGGGGTGCATGGCACCCGTGTACCCGACACCCGGATACACGGTGCCCGGGGAGACCGTGCAGCCCTCGACCGGCAACTCCTCGATCGCCTCGTTCGCGGCCGCGGGCACGCCGAGCCAGCGGGCGGCAGTGGCGACCGCCGCCCGGGCCTGGCGCAACCCGGGCGCGCCCCAGCCGAGCAGTTCGACGGCGAGGCCCGGTGCGACCAGCAGCCGCCGGTAGTGCCGGCCCGAGGCCGGGTCGGCCGTGCTCGGGCCGACCGACCGCAGCGCCGCCGCCATCCGGACCCGCGCGCACTCGTGCCCGCCGTTCGCCGAACCGACCCGGTCGTAGAGGTAGCCGAGGTAGTACGGCCGGCCGATCCGGGCCTGCGCCTCCTCGGCCGCCTCCCGGGCCAGGGCGGCCGCCGGGTCCCCACCGTCCTCCGGCTCCAGCGAGCCGCCGGGCAGCGAGCAGACCCCGTCCCGGGGGTTCACCAGCGTCAGCACCCGCCCGTCGGGCACGAACAGCCACCCCCAGGACTGCTTGACCGGCAGCCCCTCCGGCACCGGCTCGCCCGGCCGCCACGGCCAGCCCGCCGTGGGGCGCCGCCGTACCTTCCCGAGCAGCTCCGCGATCTCCGCGCTGTACTCGATCGGGCTCATGCTCTCGCCCCGCGGCGCTCGACGGGGACGCTCGCCCCCGCGCACCCCCCGGCGCCGAGCTCGCTCCGCTCGCTCATCCGTCCCCCTCTCGCAGTCGGGCTTCGCCGGACCGGCGGTGCGCGGGGAGGACCTGCAGGGCGCGGTACGGGGCGGAGCGGCCGGAACGGCGGCGTGGGGCACCGCGCGCTCCTGCTGTTGATCTTCTCCGAATCTTCCCCGAACACGCGGTCGATGAACAGTCCCCAGCGCCGCATGGTGGATGCGGAGACGGCGGAGTGGTGGACACGGAGGCGGTGAACGCCCTGATCACCCCAGCGGCCCACCCCCTTCCCCGGGGTCGCGGAAGCCGGGCAGCGGGAACCCGGGCCGAGGGTCCACCCCGGGCGGGAAGGGCAGCCCGCGCGCGGCGTCGTCCGCCAACTCGTCGAACACCTCGTGCGCGGTCATCGGCCGCAGCCGTCCGCCGGTCAGCGCCCAGCCGCGCACCGGCGGCCGGGGCCGGGCCTCCCCGGCCGGGGACGCGGGTCGACGGCCGGCCGGGGAGGCGGATGGACGGCCGTCCGGGCCGGACCGGTCGTCGCTCCGTCCGTCCACCCGTACGCCCACCGACGGATCGCCGTGCAGCAGCAGCGCCCCCTCCCCGCCCAGGGCGACGCCCGCCGCGAGCGTGACGCAGAACGCCTCGGCGTCCCGCCCCGCGGGGTACAGCAACCCCTCCTCCACGCAGACGTCCACCGCCGAGGTGAGCTCCTCGCCGTCCTCCGGGCCGTGGCAGCGCAGCGTCAGCAGATGACACCCCTCCCCCGCGCCCTCGGCCAGCGCGAGGTAGACCGACGTCACGTATCGCATCACGGCGGCCATCCGGAGCTGGCCGGCCGGGTCGTCGCCGACGGCACCCAGCAGAGCCGCACAGGCCACGGACATGCGCACCCGTGCCCGGTGGTCGTCCAGCAGCACCGGGACCAGCTCGGCCAGCCGCTCCCCCGCGTAGACGAACGGCTCCCCGGCCAGCTCCGGATCGCCCGCGTAGGCGACCCGGGCGGCGGGCGCCCGGGGGTCGAGGCCGAGCGCCGCGCAGTAGTCCTCGAAGTCGCCCGCCTCCAGGACCCGCAGGTGCACCTCCAGCCCCTGCCGGTGCAGGGCCGTCAGGTGCTCCTCCGCCCGCCGCAGGTAGGCCTGGTGGCCGAGCCCGCCGAACAGCCCGTACTGCGCGAGCCCGGCGAAGTCCCCGGCGTCGACGGCCAGGGCCAGCGCCACCGGCTGGGGCGGCGGCGCGCCCCGGACCCGGCCGCCGCTCCCCCGGCCGGCGGCCCGCGCACCGTCCCCTCCCGCCCGGGCCCCCGGCGGCCGCCCGCCCCCGGGTGGCGCCGCCCCGCCGGGCCCGCCCGCCGACGCCCCACCGGCACCGCCACCCGGCCGCCGCCCGCCCAGCACCAGCACCCGCCGGCGCTCCCGCGGGGACCACCCCGCCGCAGCGCCCAGCACCTCGCGCACCGACTTCCGTACCGCAGCCATGGCTCCTCCTTCTCGCCCTCCGACACCGGATCGCGCCGACCACCCCGACGGGAGCGGCCGACGCCGAGGAACATACACAGAGCCACTGACAATCCACCCGGAGTGATCGAACGGGCTCGGCGCCACCCCGCCCCGCCCACCGCCGCACGGCCCCGGGGCCCCGGACGCAAGGGGTGCCAAGGGTGCCAGGGGTGCCAGAGGCCAGTGGTTCCACCGGGTCGGGCGGGATTGTCAGTGCTGCGGGTTAGGGTCGGGAACCATGCGACTGCTGCATACCTCCGACTGGCATCTCGGGCGCTCGTTCCACCGGGAGAGCCTGCACGACGCCCAGCGCGCCTTCCTGGACCACCTGGTGGAGGTGGTCCGGTCCGAGGGCGTGGACGCCGTGCTGGTCGCCGGGGACGTGTACGACCGGGCGCTGCCCGGGCTGGAAGCGGTCGCGCTGTTCGACGACGTGCTGCACCGGCTGGCGGACCTCGGGGTGCCGACGGTCTTCATCAGCGGCAACCACGACTCGGCCCGCCGCCTCGGCGTCGGGGCGGGGCTGATCGGCCGGGCCGGCATCCACCTGCGGACCGACCCGGGCGAGTGCGCCGAGCCCGTCCTGCTGGCGGACGAGCACGGCCCGGTGGCGGTGTACGGGCTGCCGTACCTGGAGCCGACCCTGGTGCGCGAGCGGTTCGGGCTGACGAAGGGCGGGCACGCGGCGGTGCTCGGGGCGGCGATGGACCGGGTCCGGGAGGACCTCGCGGCACGCCCGGCCGGCACCCGGGCGGTGGTGCTGGCGCACGCCTTCGTCACCGGCGGCGCGCCGAGCGACAGCGAGCGGGACATCGCGGTCGGCGGCGTCGCCTCCGTTCCCGCGTCGGTCTTCGACGGCGTGCACTACGCCGCGCTCGGCCACCTGCACGGCTGCCAGACGCTCGCCCCGCACCTGCGCTACAGCGGCTCCCCGCTCGCCTACTCCTTCTCCGAGGTGCACCAGCGCAAGACCATGTGGCTGGTCGACCTGGCCGCCGACGGCTCGGTGACGGCCGACCGCGTTCCCTGTCCCGAGCCGCGCCGCCTGGCGACGCTGCGCGACACCCTCGACGCGCTGCTCACCGACGAGCGGTACGCCGAGCACGAGCAGTCCTGGGTGCAGGCCACGCTCACCGACGCGGCGCGGCCGAGCGAGCCGATGGAGCGGCTGCGCCGCCGTTTCCCGCACACCCTCCAGCTGCTGTTCGACCCCGAGCGGAGCGAGGCCGAGCCCTCGCAGTCGTACGCGGCGCGGGTCAGCGGCCGCGCGGACCTGGAGATCGCGGAGGGCTTCCTGCGGCACGTCCGCCCCGGCGCCGAGCCGGAGCCGGACGAGCTCGGCTGGCTGCGGGAGGGCTTCGAGCGCGTCCGGGAGACCACGGACCGGAAGGCGGACCTGCCCCGATGAGGCTGCACCGGCTCACCGTCACCGCCTTCGGCCCCTTCGCGGGCAGCGAGACGGTGGACTTCGACGCGCTCGCCGCCGGCGGGCTGTTCCTGCTGCGCGGCGCGACGGGCGCGGGCAAGACCAGCGTGCTGGACGCGGTCTGCTTCGCCCTGTATGGCGAGACGCCGGGCGCGCGCCGGGCCAACCGGCTGCGCAGCGACCACGCCGACCCGAAGCGGCTGACCTCGGTGGAGCTGGAGCTGACCCTCGGCGGGCGGCGGCTGCAGGTCACCCGGCTGCCCGAGCAGCGCCGGCCGAAGAAGGTCGGGAGCGGCACCACCGTCGAGCGGGCACAGACCCTGCTGCGGGAGTGGGTCCTCGACACGGGCGACGGCGCGCCCGGCTGGCGCGGGATCAGCAAGTCGCACCAGGAGGCCGGGGAGGAGATCCACCGGCTGATCGGCATGAACCGGGAGCAGTTCTGCCAGGTGGTGCTGCTGCCGCAGGGCGACTTCGCCCGCTTCCTCAAGGCCGATTCGGAGGAGCGCGGCAAACTGCTGCGGCGGCTGTTCGACACCGAGCGGTTCCAGCACGTCGAGGCCTGGCTGGCCGAGCAGCGCCGCGGCCAGGAGGCCGCCGTCCAGGCCGGCCGGCGCCGGCTTCGGGACCTCGCCAGCAAGGCCGAGCAGGCGGCTGGTCCGGGCGCCGAACCCGCCGCGGGCTGGGTGCCGGCCGAGGACGACGACGGTCTGGCCGCGGGGGTGCTCGGCTGGGCGGCGGTCCTGCGCAGCGGCGCGGCCGAGCAGCTCACCGTCACCGAGGCCGCCCTCGCGGGCGCCGGGGCCGCCCAGCGCGCCGCCCAGGAGCGCCGCGAGGCCGCCGAGGAGCTGGCCGGTCGCCAGCGCCGGCACCGCGAGGCGCTGGACCGGGCCGAGCGGCTGGCCGGTTTCGAGCCCGCAGCGACGGCGGACCGGCGGCGGCTCGCCGCCGCGCAGGAGGCCGTCGGGGTGGAGTCCGCCCTGCGACTGCGGGAGAGCGCGGCCGAGGCACTCGGGCGCGCGCGGCAGCTGGAGCGCCGGCACCGCGAGCTGCTGGCCGGATCCGGTGCCGGGGGCCGGGATCTCGCCGGGGCCGACACGGCCGGGCTGGCCGAGGCCGAGCTGCGACTGCGGGCCGAGGTGGTCCGGCTGGAGGCGGCCCGGGCGGAGGAGCGGCGCTGCGCCGAACTCGCCCACGAGCAGGGCTCCCTGACACAGGACCGGCGAGCCGCCGAGGAACTGGCCGAGGAGGCCGAGGACTGGCTCGCCGAGTTCGAGGGCGAACTGGGCCGTCTGGAGCAGCAGCACGCCGAGGCCCGGTCGGCGACCGCCCGGGTCGAGCAACTGGACGGGCAGCGCACCGAGTTGACCGGACGCCTCGGTGCGGCGCGGGAGCGCGACGGCCTGCGCGCCGAGATCGCCGCGGCCGAGCCCCGGGCGGTCGCGCTGCGCACCGCCGCGCTGGACGCCCGGGAGCACAGCCTGGACCTGCGGGACCGCCGGCTGAGCGGCATGGCCGCCGAGCTGGCCGAGCAGCTGCGCACGGGAGAGGCCTGCCGGGTCTGCGGCTCGCCGGAGCACCCGGCGCCCGCCGAGGCCGCGCCCGGCGGCCGGGTCGGCGCCGAGGACGAGGAGCGGGCGCGCCGGGCCCAGGCCGACGCCGAGCGGGTCTGGACGGAGGCCGACCAAGCGCTCACCGCACTGCGGGTCCGCGAGGCCACCGCCGCCGGCGCGGCCGGGCCGGACACGACGGAGGCGCTCGCGCAGGCCCTGGCCGGGCTGGAGGACCAGCATCGCGGGGCACGGCACGCGGCGGAGGCGCTCGGCCGGGTCGAGCAGGAGATCGCCCGGCTGTCGCGGGACCGCACCCGCCGGGTCGACGAGCTGCAGGAGGCCAAGGAGCGCGCCGCCGTCCTCTCCGACCGGCTGCTGGCGCTCGGCACCGAGCAGCAGACGCTGACCGCCCGGGTGGCGGCCGCCCGGGGCGACGCGCCCTCGGTCGCCGACCGGGCCGCGGCCCTCACCCGGCTCACCGAGGCGGTCGCCGCGGCGGCGAACTCCGCCCGGGCCCGGACGGAGGCGGCGGCCCGGCTCGACGAGGCCGAGGACGAACTGGGCTAGGCCGCCGCCGCGGCGGGCTTCCCCGACCCGGCGGCGGCCCTGTCGGTGCTGCTGCCGCGCGAGGAGCGCGAGCGGCTGGAGGCCCGGCTGGAGCGGCACCGCGCGGAGACCGCCGCCGTCCGCCGCGAGCTGGGGCTGCCGGAACTGGCCGAGGCCGCGGGCCGTCCGCCGGTGGACCTGCCCGCCGTCGCGGCCGAGCTCGGCGCCGCCACCGACCGGCTCGGCCGCTCGCACGCCGCCCATGCGGCGGCCCGCGAGCGCTGCGGGGCGCTGGCCGCGATCGGGCGGCAGCTGACCGGGCTCGCCGCCGAACTGGCCCCCGCGCTGGACCGGTACGGGCGGATCACCCGGCTCGCCGCACTCACGGCCGGTACCGCCGCCGACAACCGGCTGCGGATGCGCCTGGAGTCGTACGTCCTGGCGGCCCGGCTGGAGCAGGTCGCGGCGGCGGCCAGCGACCGGCTGGTCCGGATGTCCGGCGGGCGCTACACCCTGGTGCACAGCGACGACCGGGGCAGCGGCACCAAGCGCTCGGGCCTGGCCCTGCGGGTGGTCGACGCGTGGACGGGCACCGAGCGGGACACCGCGACCCTCTCCGGCGGCGAGAGCTTCTTCGCCTCACTCTCCCTCGCGCTGGGACTGGCCGACGTGGTCACCGACGAGGCCGGCGGTATGCCGCTGGACACCCTCTTCATCGACGAGGGCTTCGGCACCCTCGACGAGCAGGCCCTGGAGGAGGTCATGGACGTCCTGGACGGTCTGCGCGAGCGGGACCGTGCGGTCGGCATCGTCAGCCACGTCGCCGACCTGCGCAGCCGCATCCCCGCCCAGCTGCTGGTCCGCAAGGGGCGGCACGGCTCGACCCTGGCGCTGGCCGGGCGGGAGGACGCGTAGGCCGATCCCGGGGGAGTCCGGGGTCGGCCGTGGATCAGCCCGAGCAGGCGATCCGCTGCGCCTGCTGCCAGGCGCACACCGGGCAGAAGGTGCTGCCGGGCCGGTCGGCGGGCAGTTCGGTCGGTTCCCCGCACAGCACGCAGTCGGCGCGCGGCCCGGTCGCCTCCGGGTCGTGCCGCAGCGCCGCCTCCGCTTCGCCCTCGGACACGAGTTCGCAGACGGCCGCTTCCTGGTTCGTACCGGTGTCGCTCATGCCGCCTTCCTACTCCGCTCCCCGCTGAGCCGCAACAGGGTCGGCCCCGGCCGAGCCGGCCCGAGCGCCCCGGCGGACGAATGACAGCGAACAGATTTCAGAAAACGTTCGCTGAAATCCGTCATCTGAAATCTGTTCGCTGAAACCCGTCCGTTGAAACCCGCCCCGCCCCGCCGCCGGCCCCCTCCCACCCGGCGGCTACCGTGACCGGCATGCCCACCGACCTGCACCGACGTCTCCTCGCCGCCCGCGCCACCGCCCCGTCGTACCCCGAGGTGGGCGCCACCCGGGGCGGGGGCGGACGGCTGCCGGACGGCTACGCCCACCTGCGGCGGCGGGTCCACCTGGGACGCGGCGCGGAGGTTCTGGAGCGGGCCGGTCGGTACGTGCTCGGCTGGGGCAGCCAGTTGGGCACCGGCTTCGCGGTGTACCCCGCCGGCCCGGCCCGGGAGGGCGGGACGGTGCTGCTGCGACTGAACCTGCCGGGGAGCCGGCTGCCGCGGCTGGTGATCCCCTGCCGGGTGGTGTGGACGGTGGACGAGCCGGACCGGATCGGGTTCGGATACGGAACCCTCCCCGGGCACCCCGAGCGCGGCGAGGAGGCGTTCCTGGTGTCGATGGACGCCGACGGCGAGGTGTGGTTCGAGGTCACCGCGTTCTCCCGGCTGTCCGCCTGGTACGCCAGACTGGGCCGCCCGGTGGCCCTGCTCTGCCAGCACCTGGCGATCGAGCGCTACCTCGCCGCGGTGGCCTCGCACGTCCGCTGAGTCGCGAAGCCCGCCGACCCATCGAACCCGCCTGGCCCGGCGCGCGCGCAGGCCCCGCGCGCACCCTGCCGAGGTCAGCCGAGGAAGGACAGCCGGACGGTCCGGCGCGGGTTGTCCCCGTTGGTGTCGATCAGCACCACCGACTGCCAGACGCCGAGGGCCAGTTGGCCGCCGAGGACCGGCAGGGTGGCGTGCGGGGCGACGAGGCCGGGCACCACGTGGTCCCGGCCGTGGCCGGGGCTGCCGTGCCGGTGGCGCCAGCGGTCGTCGGCCGGGAGCAGGTCGCGCAGGATGGCGAGGAAGTCGTCGTCGCTGCCGGAGCCGGTCTCCAGCACCGCGATCCCCGCGGTGGCGTGCGGGACGAAGATGTTGAGCAGGCCGTCGCGCCCGGTGGCCCGTTCGTCGAGGAACGCGGCGCAGCGGTCGGTGATGTCGAGCGCGACCTCGCGGCTGCCGGTGGTGATCTCGATGGTGCCGCTCTGGAAGGTGGTGTCCGGGAAGGAGCCGGTCCGGGTGGAGTGGTTGTTGTCCGCCATGGCGCCATCCTGTCCCAGGTCAGCGGACCGGGCCTACTCCCTCGCCGAGTCGCCGCGCCGGGGAGGCGAACTCGCGTAGGGTGAAAGGTTCAGACCACATCACCCGGACAGCGCGGCACGCGCCGGAGCCCCCGCCCGGCGCCTTCACCGGAGCCCCCGCCGGGCCCGAACCCGGGACATCGTCCGGACACACCGAAGACCCGGTGGACCGGACGGTCCACCGGGTCGGTTCCCGACCGGGCGGCGGGGAGGGACCCGTACCGCGCCGGTCGAACTAGCCGCGCCCGCCGAAGAGGCTCCGCCGCAGCCGACGCAGCGGCGTCAGCAGCGAGATCCTGGTGTGGCGACGACGGGTCGTCGGGGCCTCGGCGCCGCGCGGCGTGAGCTCCCTTATCAACCCGAGCGCTTCGGCGGTGTCCACCGCCGGGAGTGCGGGCGCGCCGAGCACGGCCAGGTGTCGGTCGATCCGGCGGCCGGTGGTGCCGACACCGCACTGGATCGCCGGCACGCGGGGCCGAGTCCGCACTTGCATGTGTTCCATCAGTTTTTCCCACCCCTACGAGGCGCCAGGGCCGTGAGGCGAAGACTATCCGTGAAGGACGGCCTTCGCGCAACCGTCCTTGGTGTTGTGCCACCGTATCGTGCGGCGTCAACTGACGAAGCACCAGGGGCCACCGGGCCGGTCACGACTAGGCATCAATGATGGTGCACGACCGGCCGTCCGTCACCCGGTCCGGCAGGCGCGGGTGCGGCAACCGTACGCACGGCACGCGCACGACACGTGCCCGGCGCACGGCGGACCCCTGCGGAACCGGGCCCCACGGCCCGCCCGCACCCCACCGGCGACCCACCCGCACCCAACCCGCACCCCGCTCGCGCCGCCATATAGGGGACAGCCGGGAGACAGCCGCCACATCGACAAAGCGATCATCGGGGGGCGTTCGCCGCGCCCGATCCGTACCCGGCCCGGCCGAACCGGGCGCCGGCCGACACCGTGACCGATCGACTTCAGGAAGTGAACACATTCGAGGGATTGACTCCCGCCGAACCTCCAAGCAATATCTGATGCACACGCCAGTGCCCGCACCGCACTCAAGCGTGCGTTCGATTGATGAAGAACTCCGGCTCCCGCGAGCCACTGCCCGGCCGCCTCGACGCTGCGGCGGCCCGGCTCGCGCGGTGCCCGGACCGGCGGTCGGCCGTCGAGGGTCGGCCGGATCGCCACCTGACTGCCGGTGCCGCCCCGCAAGGGGCCCGGCACCGGCGGTTCCGGGTGCACCACGGCCCCTGCCGCGAGCCGCTCCGCCGCCGACGCCGCCCCGCCCCACCATCACCGCCACCCCCGGTCACCGCCCCGGCCACCGCCCCGGAAGCCCCGCACCGGACGTCCGCGCAGGTGACACCCGGTGGATCGGTACACTCGGCCAGCGTGTCCCTCCTCCTCAGCATCGTGCTCCCGGTCCACGGCGTGGAGCGGTACCTCCCGCACTGCCTCGACTCGATCCTCGGCGACACCCCCGCCGCGGAGACCCGCTTCGAGGTGATCGCGGTCGACGACCTCTCCCCCGACGGCTCCGGCGCGATCCTGGACGCCTACGCGGCCCGCGACAGCAGGCTGCGGGTGCTGCACCTCACCGAGAACCAGGGCCTCGGCGGCGCCCGCACCGCCGCCCTGCCGCAGGCCCGCGGCGAGTACGTCTGGTTCGTGGACAGCGACGACTGGGTGCCCGAGGGGACGGTCGGCGCGCTGCTGGACGAGCTGACGCAGGAGCGCCGCCGGGAGGCCCCCGCCGACGTGCTGATCACCGACTTCACCCACGTCTACCCGGACGGCGGGACCGAGCCCAACCCCTGGCGCCACGTGCCGGCCGGCTCCCCGCTGGTCGAGGGCTGCACCCTGGCCGAGCACCCGGCGCTGTTCCAGACCGTGATGTCGGTGTGGAACAAGCTGTTCCGCCGCGCGTTCCTGGACGGCCTCGGCGTCTCCTTCGGCCGCGGCTACTACGAGGACATCTCGGTCACCTACCCGGCGCTGCTGGCCGCCGAGCGGCTGCGCTACCTCGACCGCCCCTGCTACTTCTACCGGCGCGGCCGGGACGGCGCGATCACCGCCACCTCCTCCCCCAAGCACGCGGACGTGTTCGCCCAGTACGACGCGATCTTCGCCTTCCTGGACCGCCCGGACCGCCCCGGCCGGCCGGTCCCGGACGCGCTGCGCACCCTGGTCTTCGACCGGACCGTCCGCCAGGCGCTGAACGTCTACGACACCCCCGGGCTGGTCCCCGCCGACCTGCGCAAGGACTTCTTCCAGCGGATCGCCCGGCACTTCGACCGCCACCGCCCGGCCGGCTACCGCTTCCCCGGCGGGGTGCGCGGCGTGCAGTACCGGCTGGCCGCCCGCGGCGCCCGGATCGCCTACGCGGAGCTGCGCCGCACCGGGCGGCTGCCGCGCGAACTCAAGCGCGGGGCACGGGCGGTGGCGCCCGCGGTGAAGAAGGGGATGCGCAGCGGCGCCCGGTTCACCGCGTACAACGCGTTCCGCCGGCTGCCGCTGGACGAGAACCTCGCCGTCTACGCCGCCTACTGGCACCGGGGTTACGCGTGCAGCCCGGCGGCGATCTACGAGAAGGCGAAGGAACTCGCCCCGCGGATCCGGGGCGTGTGGGTGGTGGAGAACCGCGCCCAGGCCGCCGCGCTGCCGCCCGGGGTTCCGCACGTGATCGTCAACACCCCCGCCTACCTCAGGGCGATGGCGACCGCCAAGTACTTCGTCAACAACGTCAACTTCCCCCGCACCATGACGAAGCGGCCGGGCACGGTGCACGTCCAGACCCAGCACGGCACCCCGCTCAAGGCGATGGGCATGGACCTGCGCGACCACCCGGCGGCGGCCGAGGGGATGGACTTCGAGCTGCTCCAGGAGGCCGTCGACCGCTGGGACTTCCTGGTCTCCCCCAACCCGCACACCAGCGGGCACTTCGCCCGTGCCTTCCCCGGCCGGTACGAGATGCTGGACACCGGATACCCGCGCAACGACCGGCTGGCGAACGCCGCTCCGGACGAGGTCCGCGCGATGCGCGAGCGGCTCGGGCTGCGGCCGGACACCCGGGCGGTGCTGTACGCGCCGACCCACCGCGGCAGCAAGGGCGGCTACGTGCCGCTGCTGGACGTGGCGGCGCTGGCCCGGCGGCTGGGCCCGGACTTCACGCTGCTGGTGCGCACCCACTACTTCCACACCGACGGTCCGGGCGACCTGTCGGCGGCCGGCGCGGAATCGGCGCGGATCGTGGACGTCTCGGCGCACCCGACCGTCGAGGACCTCTACCTCGCGGCGGACGTGCTGGTGACGGACTACTCGTCGATGATGTTCGACTACGCGGTGCTGGACCGGCCGGTGGTGATCTTCGCCCCGGACTGGGAGGAGTACCAGCGGGAACGCGGCGTCTACTTCGACCTGTTCGCGGAGCCGCCGGGCGCGGTCACGGTGGACGCGGACGGGCTGGCGCGGGCGCTGCTGGCGGGCGACCCGGAGCCGGCGGCGCGGGCGCGGTTCCGGGCGAAGTTCTGCGTCTGGGACGACGGCGGGGCCTCGGAGCGGGTGGTGCGCCGGGTGTTCCCGGTGGAGGAGTAGCGGCCCCTGCAGAGGGCCCAGCGGAGGACCCTGCGGAGAACAGCGGGGGCCTCCGGACGGGGCCGGTGCCGCCGGTACGGCGACCGGCCCCGTCGGCGCGGGTTCAGCGCCGGCGGGCGGCCAGGAACTCCTCGAAGGTCAGGACGCCGTCGTGGTTGGTGTCCATGCTGTGGATCAGCGCCTCGGCCATCGAGATGGTGACGTCGTGGTCGCCCATCTCGTTGGCGGCCAGGGCGTACTCGGCCGGGGTGATCCTGCCGTCGCCGTCCTTGTCGAAACGGTCGAAAAAGGCCTTGATCGCCTCGGTGGTCTCCATCGTGCCCTCCTGGGTACTGCGGGTGTCGCTCGGTTCGGACGGCCGTACCCTACCCGGCCGTGGCGCGCGCCACGGTCGCCGGGAGTGGACGTGCGCGGGGGTGGGTGTCGTAGTCTGCGGATCTGATTGCAGGCCCGGGCTCCTCCCGGGCGGTCGTTCGTCCAGGGAGGGAATCGTGCTCGACCTCGTCACCAAGTTGGTGCTGAAACCGGTCTCGCGGGGGATCTGGCGGCCGGCCATCGAGGGAATCGAGAACGTGCCGCGCAAGGGCGGGGTGATCCTGGCCAGCAACCACCTGTCCTTCATCGACAGCGTGGTGATCCCGCTGACCGCCCCGCGCCGGGTCCACTTCCTCGCGAAGGCCGAGTACTTCACCGGCACCGGACTCAAGGGCCGGCTCTCCAAGGACTTCTTCGAGGCCATCGGCGCCGTGCCGGTCGAGCGCGGCACCTACCGTTCCGCTCAGGCCTCGCTGGAGTCGGCGCTGGAGATCCTGGAGGACGGCAAGGCCTTCGGTATCTACCCCGAGGGCACCCGCTCGCTGGACGGCCGGCTCTACCGGGGCAAGACGGGCGTCGCCTGGCTCGCGCTGACCGCGGGCGTGCCGGTCGTGCCGGTGGCGCTGGAGGGTCCGGAGCAGATCCTGCCGGTGGGCAAGCGGATCCCGCGGTTGAAGAAGGTGACGGTCCGCTTCGGCGAGCCGCTGCACTTCGACGAGCTGCACGGGCAGGCCCGTTCGCTGAAGGCCCGTCGGCAGGTGACCGACGAGGTCATGGCGGCCATCCAGCGGCTCTCCGGCCAGGAGGTCGCGGAGAGCTACAACGAGGTGCCGAAGGCGGCCTGACCGCCGGGTCCGTCACCGGCGCGCACGCCCACGCTCGCACCCGCGCCGCGGGTCGTCACACGCGCCCGAGCACGGCCGGTTCGGGCTGCCCGGCGGCCTCCGGCACCTCCCGGCGCAGCAGCGCCGCGTACCGGCCGTCCAGCGCCACCAACTCCTCGTGGGTACCGAGTTCGACCACCTCGCCGCGGTCCAGGACGGCTATCTGGTCGGCGGCGCGGACGGTGGAGAGCCGGTGCGCGATGGTGATCGTGGTGCGGCCGGCGGCCAGGGTGTCCACGGCCTGCTGGACGGCGCGCTCGGTGCGGTTGTCGAGCGCGCTGGTGGCCTCGTCGAGGATCAGCACCGGCGGGTTGCGCAGGATCGTCCGGGCGAGCGCGAGGCGCTGCTTCTCGCCGCCGGAGAAGCGGTAGCCGCGCTCGCCGACCAGGGTGTCGTAGCCGTCCGGGAGGGCGGCGATGGTGTCGTGGATCTGCGCGGCCCGGGCGGCCTCGACCAGTTCCGCGTCGTCGGCGCCGGGCTTGGCGAAGCGCAGGTTCTCGGCGACCGAGGCGTGGAAGAGGTAGGTCTCCTGGGAGACCACGCCGACCGCTCCGGCCAGGGTGTCGAAGGACAGTTCGCGTACGTCCACGCCGTCCAGGGTGACCTGGCCGCCGGTGACGTCGTACAACCGCGGCACGAGGTAGCTGAGGGTGCTCTTGCCCGAGCCGGTCTCGCCGACCACGGCCAGTGAGCTCCCGGCCGGGACGGTGAGGTCGACGCCGGCCAGGGTCGGGCGCTCCTGCTCCGGGTCGTAGCGGAAGTCGACGTCCTTGAAGCGGACCTCGCCGCGGATGCCCGTCAGGGTGACCGGGTCGGCTGGCTCGTCGATCTCCACCGGCAGGTCGAGGTACTCGAAGATGCGCTGGAAGAGCGCCAGGGAGGTCTGCACGTCCACGCCGGTGGAGAGCAGGCTGACGGTCGGGCGGAAGAGGCCCTGCTGGAGGGTGACGAAGGCGACCAGGGTGCCGACCGAGACGATCGGCGCGCCGGCGGCGGAGGTCAGCCCGGCCGCCCAGTAGATCAGCGCGGGCATCGCGGCCATCACGATCATGATGGTGTTCATCCGCCAGCGCCCGGCCATGCTGGCCCGCACCTCCAGGTCCGCGAGCTGGTCGGACTGGTCGGTGAACTCCCGGGCCAGCGAACCGGAGCGGCCCATCGTGCGGCCGAGCAGGATGCCGCTGACCGACAGCGACTCCTGGACCGCCGAGCTCATCGCGGCCAGCTGCTTCTGCCGCTCGGTGGTGATCTTCTTGCGCTCCCGGCCGACCCGGCGGCTGATCCAGACGAACAGCGGGAGCAGCAGCAGCGAGACGACGGTCAGCCGCCAGTCGAGGGCGACCATGGCGACGACGGAGGCGACCACCGCGGTCAGGTTGGAGACCAGGCTGGTCGCGGTGGAGGTCACCGTGGACTGCATGCCGCCGATGTCGTTGGCGATCCGGGACTGCACCTCGCCGGTGCGCGTTCGGGTGAAGAAGGCCAGCGACTGCCGCTGGAGGTGGCCGTAGACGGAGGTGCGCAGGTCGTGCATCACGCGCTGGCCGACGGTGGTGGAGATCAGCGTCTGGAGGACGTTGAAGACGCTGTTCACCACGGCGGTCAGGATCATCCCGAGCGCGAGCAGGCTGAGCAGCCCGGTGCGGCCCTGCGGGATGGCGATGTCCAGGACGGCCCTGAGCAGGAACGGGGAGACGACCGAGACCACCGCGGAGGCGGCCACCAGCAGCCCGACGACGGTCAGGCGACCCCGGTACGGGCGGAAGAGCGCGAGGATGCGGCGCCACTCGGCCGAGGGGCGGGGTTCGCCCTCGGCGCGCTCGGGCGGGGTCCAGTCGATGGCGGTGGGCCTCAAGGACGGGCCTCCCTGGGTGGGACGGTCGGGCGGACGGTCGGACTGGGGTCAGCATAGCGAGGATAGCTCATAGTTAGACAAGCTAATAGTGAGGGTTGCTCTATTCCTCGGCTCCCGCCGACCCGCCGACCCGCGGACCGGCCGACCGGCCGGGACCCGCGCCCGACCGCCCCGGCCAGCCGACCGCCCGGAGCCCGGCGGCCGCCCGGGACCCGCGCCCGGCCGCCCGACCGCCCGGCTGTCAGTTGGTCCGGTAGGTACGCGCCGCCTTCGAGGAGAGCCCGCCGAGCTTGCCGGAGGGCAGCACCCGCGCGATGGCCACGGCGGCCTTGTACCGCTTGCCCGGCACGGACACGGACCGACCGCGGGCCAGGTCGCGCATCGCCTCGTCCACCACCCGCTCGGCGGAGAGCCAGGACCAGGACGGGATGTTGCCGGTGCCCATCCCGGCCCGCTGGTGGAACTCGGTCCGGGTGAAGCCCGGGCACAGCGCCATCATCCGCACGCCCGTACCGCCGAGGTCGCGCAGCACGCCCTGGGTGAAGCTCACCACCCAGGCCTTGCTCGCGCCGTACGTGCCGCGCGGCAGGAAGGCCGCCACCGAGGCGACATTGACGATCGCACCGCGGCCGCGCTCCCGCATGCCGGGCAGGGCGGCCGTGGTCAACCGCAGGATCGCCTCGATGTGCACCTTCAGCATGGCCAGCTCGTCCTGGAGCGGAACCGTGCCGAAGGCGCCCTTGTTGCCGAAGCCGGCGTTGTTGACCAGGAGGTCCACCGGGCGGGCGGCGTCGGCGAGCCGGGCCTCCACGGCGCCGATGCCCTCGTCCGTCGCGAGGTCGGCGGTCAGCACCTCCGCCTCGATGCCGTACCTGCCGTGCAGGTCGGCGGCTGCGCGCTCCAGGCGCTCGGTGTCCCGGGCCACCAGCACGAGCTGGTAGCCGCTGCGGGCGAGCCGGCGGGCGAAGGCGGCTCCGATGCCGGCGGTCGCGCCGGTGATCAAGGCTGTGGTCATGCCCCCGACCGTACCGACTCGCCGCGACAGGGCCCACATCCAGGGCAATGCCCCAGCTCAGCGGGCTGCGGATGCAGGTCACCGGAGGTGCTCGTACTGTCGAACGGGGGCATCGTCCGACCGGGCGGTGAAATCCAGACGAGGAGGCACTTCTGATGCTTACTCAGTTCCGGACCGGAACGTCAACGACGTCACGCAGCACGACGCTTGAGGCCGAGACACTCGCGAGCCTGATGGTGGAGGAAGAGGCCGTCGTGTCCGACGCGCCCACGTACTCGCCCGAGGCCGCGGGGCTCCTGCTCCTGCTCGGCCTGGTCCTGCTCTCCCCGAAGGGACCGAAGGAGAAGCCGATCAGGTAGCCGGGCCCCCCGCCCCGCCGGGCCGTACGCCCCTGGGGCCCCCGCGCCCATCCCGAGTCTCCTGAAGGAGTAGCTCACCACCATGCCGTTCGCCGAAACCCCTCTCCGTGACGAGTACGCCGCGGCGGTCGAGCGGGTGGCCGGCCGGACCCTCGACGCCCTCCGGGGCGCCGGGGGTGCGGCCGCACTCGCGGACCCGGACACCGCCGCGCCCCGCCCGCTGCTGGCCGCGGTGCGCGTGCTCGGCGCCGACCTCTTCACCCCGCAACTGCTCGCCGGGGCCGAGCCCGACGGACCCACCGCCGCGCTGCTCGCCGAGGCCCGACGGGCCTTCCCCGCCCCGGCACCGGCATCCGCCGAGGCCGCGTTGGTCATCGCCTGGCAGGACTGGGCGATCGACCGGCTGCTCGCCCGCACACCGTACGGGGACGCCGCACCGGCCTCACCCCCCTCCCCCATGCCCGGACCGGCCGACCTGGGCTGGCAGTCCTGGTCGGTACGGATGGCGCAGTTGTCCGTGCTCGCGCTGCCCGGACTGGACGGTCCGGTGCACGACGCCGCCCGCTCCGGCACCCTGCACCTCGCCCACGGCACCGTCCGCTCCATGCTCCGACGGGACTTCACCACCGCCGTACGGCTCGCCCGCTGGCTCGCCTGGACGAGCGCCGAGGGGCTCCCGCCACGGCTCGAGGTCGAACCGGTCCTGGACCGGACCCGCCTGGTCGGCATCGGAGCCGTCCGGACGCGCCTCGAACTCGCCGTCGCCCAGCGCCTGTTGGAGGGAAGCCCGGCATGACCGACACCCAGACACTCACCATCGCCCAACAGCTCGGCACCCGCGCGCTGTCCTGGCTGCACACGTCGTACCAGGGCAGCTACGGCAAGTTCGCGGACAACAGCGTCATCAACCTCTCCGAACCGGACGACATCTACAAGCCGCTCTGCGAGGTCGCGATGGCCTCCTCCCTGGTGCTGCGCGACGGGGTCGCCGGACCGCACGACATCCATGCCGCGCGCGACCTCCTCACGACCGCCTGGGGCCAGCTGCGCGAGGGCGACATGCTCTACGAGCGCCAGCTGCGGTACGTCACCATCACGGACCCGCTGGACGTACACCCACTTCGCCCGGCTCGGCCACCGGCACGCCGCACTGGAGGAGTTGCTCGAATCACTCAGCCGACTGCGGGCCGTGCACGCCGTCGAGATCCAGGGCAGCCGACAGCTGGCCGTGGCCAACGCGCGTCGGATCATCGGACTCAGCCACCGGCCGGACTGGGCCGCGCTCGCCGCCCGCACCTGGCTCGGCGCGCTCCCCGAACCCTGGACCGTCTCCTGGTCCACCGCCTACCAGGTCACCCACACCGTCTTCCACCTCACCGACTGGGGCGCCCGACCCCAGGACCTGCCCGAACCGATGCGGGACTACCTGCACGACTGGCTGCCGGTCTGGCTCGACATCTGGCTGGAGATCGGCGAGTGGGACCTGGTCGGCGAGCTGCTGATCGTCGACTCCTGCATCGGGGAACCCATCACCGGGCGGTCCGGCTGGGAGGCCCTGGCCTCGGTGCAGCGGGCGGACGGCCTGGTGCCCCGGGACAACGAACCGATCGAGGACGACGAGGAGTTGGCCATCCGCGCACACGAACACACCGCCGTGGTCGCGGTCGTGGCCTCGACGGTCGCACTCTCCCGGGCACTCGGCGGCGCGGACGGCGCCGACACCGCCGACATCGCGGCCGCATGAACGAACTCGACACGGCCGTCCGTGCGGCAGTGCGGGCGGCCGCGCCGTACGCGACCGCGGTCACCGTGGCCGTCGCGCGCGAAGGGCAGGGCGAGGTGCGATGCTTCGGGCGCCTCGCGCGAGGGCGTGCGGCGGCATGCACCCCGGACACCGTCTTCGAACTCGGCTCGGTCAGCAAGACGTTCACCGCGCTGCTGCTCGCCGACCTGGCCACGCGCGGCGAACTCGCCCTCGACGACCCGGTCGAACACCGACTGCCGCCCGACTGGCGTCCGATGACCGTCCGCTCCGCCGAGCCGATCCAGCTGCTGCACCTCGCCACCCACACCTCGGGGCTGCCCGGGTTGCCACCCGGACTGCTCGCCGGAGCCGTGCCGACCTGGCAGACCAACCCGTACGCGGCGTTCGGCGACGACCGGTTGAGAGCCGCCCTGGCCCGAACCACCGTGCGCGGCAGGCCCGGCAGCATGTACCGGTACTCCAACTACGGGGTCGGACTGCTCGGGCGACTGCTGGCCGAGACGGGCGGACTGCCGTACGGGGAGTTGCTCGCCAAGCGGGTCCTGGTGCCGCTGGGACTCGATGCCACCACTTGCGCGCCGGACGAGCCGGACGCGCCGGACTCGCCGAGCCGGGCGACCGGCTACCGGCGTGGACGGGCGATGCCCACCTGGCGGATCCCCGGACTGCCGGGCGCGGGCGCGGTACGGGCCAGCGGAAGCGACCTGCTGCGCTACCTCCAGGCCCATCTCGGCCTGGAGGAGGGCGAGTTGGGTACGCCGCTGGCCGAGGTCCAACGGGTCAGGCTGCGACTTCCGCACTCCCCCGACGAGCTGTGCCTGGTGTGGAACCACCGCCGCTCGGGCGGGCGCGAGCTGTACTTCCACACCGGCGCGACCCGGGGGTTCACCGCCTTCGTCGGGTTCTCTCCGACGGGCGCGACCGCCGTGGCGGCCCTCGCCAACACCGGCCCGAAGCGCGGCGGACGCTTCGTCCAGGCGGGGTACGAGGTGCTGCGGACCGCCACCGGCCGTAGCACCTAGTGTCCTGCGCCAGGAATCCGTTCAAGATATGAGGCGAGTCGTTCGAGGATCTCGTCGGCGGTCTTGGTCCAGGTGAATGGGCGGGGGT
>NZ_JBSHBN010000107.1:0-32899 GCF_053612025.1 Kitasatospora sp. NPDC054768 | reverse complement strand
GGGGCCCAGCGGAACCCACCGGCCCGCCGGCTACGTGAGGGTTCGGGGCCTCTCGCACTGCGGCGATCCCGACGGGACTTGAACCCGCGACCTCCACCTTGACAGGGTGGCGAGCTAACCAACTGCTCCACGGGACCAGAGTGTTTCCTGATCTCGTTCACTCGCTTGCCGCGCTGCGAACAAGACAGACTGTAGCCCATGGTGGGCCCCCAGGTCGAACTGGCTCCTGAAGGCCCACCGCAGCTCACACGGCCACCCGGGTCAGAGCGTCGCCCGCGCCGCCGCCATCGCCTTCGTGATCCGCTTCTCCGACACCGGGCTCGGCGTGCCCAGCGACTGGGCGAAGAAGCTGACCCGCAGCTCCTCGATCATCCAGCGGATCGCCCGCACCTCCGCGGACGGCTGGTGCCCGGCCGGCACCGCCGCCAGCAGCTCCCCGTACTCCTGCTGCACCTGCTGCACCTTCAGCAGCTGCTGGGCGTCCCGCTGCGGGTGGTTGGGCAGCGCCTCCAGGCGACGGTCCACCGCCAGCAGGTAGCGCTTGAGGTCCGGCAGCCGCTGCCAGCCGGTGGCCGTCACGAAGCCCGGGTGCACCAGCGAGGCCAGGTGCAGCCGGACGTCGTTCACCGCGTTCAGCAGCACCGGGCTGCTCACCGACTTCAGCCGGGTCGAGGCCTTGTGGAAGGCGATCAGCGCGGTGGCCGTCTTCAGCGTGGTGTCCGCGGACAGGTCGTACAGGTCCGCGCGCACCTTGTCGTGCAGCTTGCCGAAGGCCGCCTCGTCCCAGGCCGGCCCGCCGGCCAGGGTCATCAGCCGGTCCGTCGCGGCGGCCACGACGTCCTCGAACAGGGCGCCGATCGAGCCGTGCGGGCTGTGCGAGAGCGCCAGCTTCGCCTGGTTGCCCAGCCGGCCCTGGATGGACTTGGCCGGGGAGGTGGTGGTCAGCATCAGCAGCCGCCGCGTCCCCTCCCACATCGACCGGGCCTGCGCCTCCGGGGTGTCGAACAGCTTGACGCCGACCGACGGGCCCTCGTCCACCAGGGCCGGGTAGGCGCGCATCGAGTGGCCGCGCGAACGCTGCTCGAAGGTGCGCTGGAGCACCGGCAGCGAGGCCGGCCAGGCGGTCAGCCCGCTCTGCTCGATGCCCTGGCCGGAAGCGGCCGAGGAGAGCGTCTCCTTGAGCTTCGGCTTGAGCTTCAGCCGCAGCTCCTCCAGGTCCTTGGACTCGGCGAGCCTGCGGCGCCCGTCCACCACCCGGAAGGTCACCTTGAGGTGATCGGGCACCCGGTCGTCGTCCCAGGCCTCCGGGGGCACGGTGACCGCCGTCAGGCGCTTCAGGGCGTGCTCCAGGGCCGGGAGCAGGGGCTCCTGGCGGTCCTTCACCGCGCGCAGCGCCGCCCTGGCGAAGTCCGGCGCCGGAACGAAGTTGCGCCGGATCGCCTTCGGCAGCGACTTGATGTACGCGGTGACCAGCTCCTCCCGCAGACCGGGGATCTGCCAGTCGAAGCCCTCCGCGGTGACCTGGTTCAGCACCGGCAGCGGGATGTGCACGGTCACGCCGTCCGCGTCGCTGCCCGGCTCGAACTGGTAGGTCAGCTTGAAGCGGAGCTTGCCCTGCTGCCAGTGGTCCGGGTAGTCGGCCTCGGTGACGCCGTCCGCGGCGTCGTTGATCAGCATCGACTTCTCGAAGTTCAGCAGGTCCGGCTGCTCGTGCCGGGCCTTCTTCCACCAGGAGTCGAAGTGCCGGGTGGAGACGATCTCGTCGGGCAGCCGGGCGTCGTAGAAGTCGAACAGGGTCTGGTCGTCCACCAGGATGTCCCGGCGGCGGGCCCGGTTCTCCAGCTCCTCGACCTCGCCGAGCAGCTTGCGGTTCTCCGCGAAGAACCGGTGGTGGGTCTCCCAGTCGCCCTCGACCAGCGCGTTGCGGATGAACAGCTCGCGACAGAGCTCCGGGTCGATCCTCCCGTAGTTGACCTTGCGCTGGGCGACGACCGGCATCCCGTAGAGGGTCACCTTCTCGTACGCCATGACGGCGCCGGCCTTCTTCTCCCAGTGCGGCTCGCTGTGGCTGCGCTTGATCAGGTGGCCGGCCAGCGGCTCGACCCACTCCGGCTCGATCTTCGCGTTGATCCGCGCCCAGAGCCGGGAGGTCTCCACCAGCTCCGCCGACATCACCCAGCGCGGCGGCTTCTTGAACAGGCCGGAGCCCGGGAACACCGCGAAGCGGGCGCCGCGCGCACCGCCGTACTCGCGCTTCTCCACGTCGAACAGACCGATGTGGGAGAGCAGGCCGGCCAGCAGCGACTGGTGGATCCGGTCGGCGTCCGGCTCGCCCTCTTGTCCCGTGGGGTGCGGCTCCTCGATCGTCACGCCCAACTGCTTGGCGACGGTGCGCAGCTGGACGTAGATGTCCTGCCACTCCCGTATCCGCAGGTAGTTGAGGAACTCCGCCTTGCACATCCGGCGGAACGCCGAGGAGGAGAGCTCGCTCTGCTGCTCCCGGACGTAGCGCCACATCGCCAGGTAGGAGAGGAAGTCGGAGGTCTCCGAGTTGAACCGCTTGTGCCGCTCGTCGGCGGCCTGGCGCTTCTCGGCCGGGCGCTCGCGCGGGTCCTGGATGGAGAGCGCGGCGGCGATCACCATGACGTCGCGGACGCAGCCGTTGCGGTCCGCCTCCAGCACCATGCGGGCCATCCGCGGGTCCACCGGGAGCTGGGCGAGCTTGCGGCCCAGCTGGGTCAGGCGCTTGCGCGGGTCCTTCTCCTCCGGGTCGAGCGCGCCCAGCTCGTGCAGCAGGGCGACGCCGTCCTTGATGTTGCGCGAGTCCGGCGGGTCCAGGAACGGGAAGGCGGCGATGTCGCCGAGGCCGGCCGCCGTCATCTGGAGGATCACCGAGGCCAGGTTGGTGCGCAGGATCTCGGCGTCGGTGAACTCGGGGCGGGAGAGGAAGTCCTCCTCCGAGTAGAGCCGGATGCAGATGCCGTCCGAGGTGCGGCCGCAGCGGCCCTTGCGCTGGTTGGCGCTGGCCTGGCTGATCGCCTCGATCGGCAGCCGCTGCACCTTGGTGCGGTGGCTGTAGCGGGAGATCCGGGCGCTGCCCGGGTCGATCACGTACTTGATGCCGGGGACGGTCAGCGAGGTCTCGGCCACGTTGGTGGCCAGCACGATCCGGCGGCTGCGGGAGCGCTGGAAGACCTTGTGCTGCTCGGCCGAACTGAGCCGCGCGTACAGCGGCAGGATCTCGGTGTTCTTCAGCTTCAGCTTCCCGAGGGCGTCCGCGGTGTCGCGGATCTCGCGCTCGCCGGAGAGGAAGACCAGGATGTCGCCCGGGCCCTCGGCCTGGAGCTCCTCGGCGGCGTCGCAGATCGCCTGGACCTGGTCCCGGTCGCGGTCGGCCTCGTCCGCCTCGTCGTCGGCCTCGTCGACGATCGGCCGGTAGCGGACCTCGACCGGGTAGGTGCGGCCGGAGACCTCGATGATCGGGGCGTCGCCGAAGTGCCGGGCGAAGCGCTCCGGGTCGATGGTCGCGGAGGTGATCACGACCTTGAGGTCCGGGCGGCGGGGGAGCAGCTGCTTGACGTAGCCGAGGATGAAGTCGATGTTGAGGCTGCGCTCGTGCGCCTCGTCGATGATCAGAGTGTCGTACTGGTGCAGGTCGCGGTCGGTCTGGATCTCCGCGAGCAGGATGCCGTCCGTCATCAGCTTGACCAGGGTGTCCTGGCCGACCTGGTCGGTGAACCGGACCTTCCAGCCGACCGCCTCGCCGAGCGGGCTGTCCAGCTCCTCCGCGACCCGCTCGGCCACCGTGCGGGCGGCGATCCGGCGCGGCTGGGTGTGGCCGACCAGGCCGCGCACGCCACGACCGAGCTCCAGACAGATCTTCGGGATCTGGGTCGTCTTGCCGGAGCCGGTCTCGCCCGCGACGATCACCACCTGGTGGTCCCGGATCGCCGCCAGGATCTCGTCCTTCTTCTGGCTGACCGGGAGCTCGGCGGGATAGCCGATCCTCGGGACGGCGCGCCGGCGCCGCTCGACGACCGCCTCGGCGCGGTCGATCTCGGCGGCGATCTCGGCGGCGACCTTCTGCCGGGCCTCGGGCTTGCGGACCCGACGGGCCCCCTCCAGCCGGCGCCCGATCCGCACCTGGTCGCGCAGGGTCAGCTCGGGCAGACGGGCGGCCAGCCCGCCGATTCCGGGGCCCTCGGCGGGTACGGTGGCGGACTGGACTGCGGGAGAACTCACTGCGGGCATCCCTCTAGGTTCGCAAGGAGGCACGGCGGAGCGCACCTCGGTTTTCGAGCCCCTCCAGTGTCACAGCCGTCGGCGGCGAATCGCGAACGGCAGGCAACGGTCCGAGGCCGTCCCGGGCTCCGGGAGGTTGAGGAGGTGCTCATGGGAGCCCACAAGACCGCCCGGGACGAGGAGTTCCGGACGTTCGTCGGCAGTGCGTGGTCACGGCTGCTCAGGACGGCGTTCCTGCTCGCGGGGGACCGGCACGGCGCCGAGGACCTGGTCCAGCAGGCGCTGGAGCGGGCGTACGCGGCGTGGAACCGGGTGCGTGCCGCGGACGACCCGTACGCCTATGTGCGCCGGATCGTGATCAACGAGCACGCCAGACGGTTCCGGCGGCGGCTGGTCGAGTACCCGGTCACCGAGTTCCCGGACCGGCCCGCACCGGCCGGCGCCGACCCGGACGACCGGGCCGTGCTGCTCGCCGCACTCGGCACCCTGCCGCCGCGCCAGCGCCAGGCCGTGGTGCTGCGGTACTGGGAGGACCTCAGCGAGACCCAGACCGCGGTGGCGATGGGCTGCTCGGTCGGCACGGTCAAGAGCCAGGCGGCCAGAGGCCTGGCCAAGCTCCGCGGGGCCTCCTCACTCATCGGACTGACCAGCATCGGAGGGGCAAGATGAGCAACGAGTTCCTGCCCGGGAACACGGCGACCGGAGACGAGACGGCGGCCGTGCGGGTCCTGGGCGAACTGGCCGGGAGCGTCGAGACCGGGACGGTCCCGTACGACCGGCTGGTCGCCGGCGGCCGGCGGCGACTGCGGCACCGGCGGCTGCTGACCGCCGGGGTGGCGGCGGTGCTGGTCGCCGGCGTCGCCGGAGGCACGGCGGTGCTCGGCGAGCGCGGCCGGCAGGCCGTCTCGACCGTGGTGGCGGCCTCGGCCGCGGCCTCGGCCACCGCGGTGAGCACCACGGGCGCGCCCACCGCCCGGGACCCGTTCAACCCCGTCCGGGTCAAGGTCGCCGAAGGCAGCGCGAACGGCCACACCTGGCAGGCCTGGACCGCGCTGTGGCCGGCCGTCCCCGGCAAGGAGGACTTCGCCCAGCAGGCCCGGATGATCCAGGCGGAGCGGCACGCGGCCAACCCGGCGGTGAAGCCGGTCACCCAGAAGGACATCGACATCAACTGGGACACGCGCATCGACAGGGTGAACTACTACTACACCGTGGACGGCAAGCGGCAGGCGGACGACACCCTGCACGCGGTCTCCGCCCCGGGCGGGTTCCCGGGCGCCGTCGGCGGCTCGTCGCTCGGCCTCAACGACGGCGCGGGCGTCCCGCCGGTGGTGATCGAGGGGGTCCAGGCCGACATCACGAAGGTCGTGGTCGCCTGGAAGAGCGGCGGCACCACCGAGGCGGTGCCGGTCGTGGTCGGGGACTCCCCGTTCCGCTACTACGGCATCCTGGCGAAGCCCGGCACCGACGCGGCGACCGTCACCTACTACGCGGCGGACGGCTCGGTGGAGCGCGTCAAGGACACCTGGCTCCGGACGTCCTGAGCCGGTGGCCGTCGGGGCCGCCGGGGCCGTCGGGGTGGCGGCGGGTGGCCGGGGTGATCGGGGCGGTCGGGGCGCCCGTCACGGGCGGAGCGCGGCCTGGTCGGCGTCCGGGAGCCAGTCGCGGGCCGGGTCGTACTCCAGCCACCGGTTGCGGGCAGCCCCGGTGGTGAACGCCCGCAGCAGGTCGTCCAGTCGGGGGTGCGGGTCGGTGCCGGGACCGGTGCGCCAGAGGAGCGACCAGGCGTAGAGCGGGGTCGGGTCCGCCAGTGGGACGGTGCGGACACCCGGGCGCCCGGGCGGCGGGCCGTCGGCGGGGACGAGGGAGAAGCACGCCGGGTCGGCACGGACCTGGTCCACGAAATGCTCCAGGCCCAGGTTGGTCGAGCCGACCCGGCGGGCGATCCCGAAGCGCTCGGCGAAGCGGGTCAGGAAGTCCAGCCGGTCCACCGCCGCCGGGTAGCGCAGCACACTGTCCCGCAGGTCGCCCGGGCGCAGGACGTCCCGGCCGGCCAGCGGATGGCCGGTGCTCAGCAGGACGTCCACCGGCTCCAGCCGGACCAGCCGGTGCGTCAACTCGCCCCCGCCGCCCGGCAGCCGGTGCACCCGGCCGAACCCGGCGTCCGACTCCCCGCGCAGCACGGCCGCCGCGACGGACGGCAGGTCCCGGCCGGGCACCGGCTCCACCTGCAGCCCCGGCGCCGCGTCCACCGCCTGTGCGAGCGTACGCATCGGGGCGTACAGGTGCCCCCACACGTCGATCCGCAGCGGCCGCGCCGCGCACCCCGCGGCCGCCACCGCCCGCTCCCCCTGCGTCAGCGCCCGCCGGGCCGGCTCCAGGAACCGCAGCCCCGCCCCCGTCAGCCCCACCCCGCGCGCGTCCCGGTCCAGCAGCCGCACCCCCAGCACCGCCTCCAGCCGCGCCACCCGCTTCGACAGCCCCTGCTGGCTGATCCCCAACCGCCCGGCCGCCCGCCCGAAGTGCAACTCCTCGGCCGCCACGACGAACGCCCGCACCTGCGCCAGATCCAGATCCACCCGGGCACCTTAGGGCCTGCCCCCGAACTCCCGCGGGGCACCCGCCGCGGCCGCGGCCGCGGTCGCGGCGCGGTCGGGTGGGTCGTCGCCGCCCCGCGGCCGGGCGCTTCGCTCCGCCGTGCCGCGTGGTGCCGTCCAAGGCCCGTCGCTCCTGGCCGGACAACCGGTGGTTGTCGCCGTCGTCCCGCGGTTGTTGGACCGGCCGGGGCGGTGCGCGGTGGGGTGAGGGAGTGGCCGACGGAGGAGTGGGGATGAAGGCGCTGGTGGCGACGGGGCGGGCGGCGGAGCCGGTGCGGTTCGCGGAGGTGGAACAGCCGCGGCCGGGGCCCGGGGAGGCGCTGGTGAAGGTGGAGGCGTTCTCGGTGAACCGGGGCGAGACCTTCCAGCTGGAGGCGCCCCGGGCCGGGTGGCGGCCCGGGAAGGACGTGGCCGGACTGGTGGTGCAGGCCGCCGCCGACGGGTCGGGCCCGGCCGTCTGCCGCCGGGTGGTCGGGCATCCGCCCGCCGCCGGGTGGGCCGAGTACGTGTGCGTCCCGACCTCCTCCCTCGCCGAACTGCCCGACGGCCTGGACACCGTACGGGCCGCCGCGCTGCCGCTGGCCGGCCTCACCGCGCTGCGGCTGCTCCGGGCGGCGGGGCCGCTGGCCGGACGGCGGGTGCTGCTCACCGGGGCCTCCGGGGGCGTCGGGCACTACGTCACCGAGCTGGCCGCCGCGGCCGGGGCCGAGCTGACCGCCGTCACCGCCTCCCCGGAGCGCGGCCGGCGGCTGGTCGAGCTGGGAGCGGCCGAGGTGGTCCACGAGCCGGGCGAGGCGCGCGGGCCGTACGACCTGGTGCTGGAGTCCACCGGCGGCGCCGCGCTGCCGCTCGCGCTGGCCCGGCTGGCCCGGCGCGGCACCCTGATCTGGTTCGGCCAGGCCTCCCGGACGCCCGTCACGCTCGACTTCTTCGACTTCTTCGCGGGCCCGGAGTCGGCGGTCGTCCGGCACTTCCACTACGCGGACTCGGACGTCCCGGACGGCGCCGACCTGGCCACCCTGGTGCGCCTCACCCGGGAGGGGCGGCTGACCCCGGAGCTCGGCCGGGTCGCGCCCTGGGCGGAGACCGCCGCCGTGCTCACCGACCTGCGCGAGCGCCGGATCCGCGGCAAGGCCGTCCTGACCCTCGCCTGACGCCCGCCCGATGCCCGCCCGACACCCGCTCCGAACGATGCGAATGATGCGCACGATGCGAACGACTTCGAAGGGAACCCCCGCCGTGCCCGACCTCTCCTTCCTCGACACCCCCGGCCTGCTGCCCGCCTTCGTCGAGGAGAACCGGCCGCGCGCCCACGGCGCCGGCCTGGACCCGTACGAGTACGCCCGGGTCACCGCCCCGCTGACCTCCCCGCACGACTGGCCGGCCGCCTGCCGGGCGGCCGGCCACCGGCACGCCGGGGCGGCGGAGCGGGCCGCCGCCGAGGGCCGCACCGTCACCGCCGGCGAGCGGTACCGGAGCGCCGCCCGCTGGTACCACTTCGCCGGGCTGCTCCCGCACCCCGACCGGGCGGCCGCGGCCCAGGCCGCCGCGGAGGCCGACGAGGCGATGCGGCGGGCGCTGGCCCTGCTCGACCCGGGGGCGGAGCGGGTCGAGGGCGAGGGCTTCGCGGGCTGGCTGCGCCGCCCGGCGGCCGGCGGGGCGGCCGACGGGAGCGGCGGCCGGGCCCCGGTGGTCCTGGTGGTGCCGGGGATGGACTCGGGCAAGGAGGAGTTCCACGCGGTCGCCGACGCCCTGCTCGCCCGGGGCGTCGCGGTGCTCGCCGTCGACGGGCCCGGGCAGGGCGTGCTGGCCGCCGGCAGCGCGCCGGAGCCGGAGTACCACCGGGTGGTCGGCCGCGCCCTCGACGCGCTGGCCGGCCGTGCGGGGCTGGACCCGGACCGGACCGCCGTGATCGGCCTCAGCCTGGGCGGCCACTACGCGGCCGTGGCCGCCGCCCACGAGCCGCGGCTGCGCGCCGCCGCCATGGTCAGCGGCCCGTACCGGCTGGACTGGGAGGGCCTGGTCCCGTTCGTCACCGCGACCCTGGCGCAGCGCTGCGGCGGGTACCAGGCGGCCCGCGCCTTCGCCGAGCGGATCGACCTGACCGCCCTCGCGCCGGCGATCACCGTCCCGCTGCTGGTGGTCGAGGGCGGCGAGGACCGCATCCCGGGCGTCACCGCCGCCACCCACCTCGCCGAGCACGCCCCGAACGCCGAACTGCTGCTCGTGCCGCACGGCAACCACCTGCTCGGCACCGCCCTGCCGGACTGGCTCCCCGCCACCGCCGACTGGCTCACCGCCCGGCTGACCGGCTGACCGGCTCACCGAGCCGCTGACCGGCTCACCACGGCCGACCGGCCGGGCGCCCGGTGACCGAGCGAGGCGGCGGCGAACAGCAGGCCGCCGGCCAGGAAGAACGGCTCGTAGCCGAAGGTCGCGAACCGGGCCATCGCGTCCAGTTCGGCCCCCGATCGGCTGCCGGCGGCCAGCGCGATCCAGTCCGGCACGGACGGCGCGGCGTGCAGCACCAGCAGCGCGGTGGTGCCCCACAGCGCCGTGCCCAGCAGCCGGGCCGGCACCCGTGCGCCCCACCGCCGCAGCGGCGCCAGCGCCACCGCGGCGGCCACCGCGCACAACGGGATCGCGATCACGTCGATCACCAGCAGCGGCGTGCTGCTCCACACCGACCGCCCGTCCGGCAGCCCCAGCCGTCCGTCCGCCAGCCAGTACAGATGCACCAGCGCGAAGGCCACGGCCCACCCCGCCGCCGCGTACCCGGCTCCCCGCACCGCCCGGTTCCAGCCCGTGTCCCGTGTCGTCTCCATGCCGTCCACGGTCCCGCGCCGCCCCCGTCCGCCGGATCGTCCCGCGGACGGGTCCCCCTCCCCCTCCAGGGGGAACCGGGGGTCGTCCCGAGGGATCGCCAGCATTGTGCAGCTGATGCAGCTAAATGCAGGCATGCCAGCCATCACCCTTCGCGAGGTCCCGGACCCGATCCTGGACACCCTCAAGCTGAAGGCCGCGCGGGCCGGAAAGAGCCTCCAGGCCTACCTGCTCGACCTCGTCACCCGCGAGGCGGCCACCCCGTCGCTCGCCGAGATGATGACCAGGCTCGACCGGGAGACCCGAACCGAGGTCAGCACGGCCGACATCCTCTCGGCCATCGACGAGGGCCGAGAGCGCCGGTGACATCCACCGTCGTCGTGGACTGCTCGGCCCTGGTCCGAGTGCTCACCGACCACAGCCCGGTCGGCCACGCCGTACGCGCCCGGCTCCGCGAACTGGACGCGCTCGCGGACAGCGGGTCTGGCTCGGCGACGAGATCGTCTCGGCCCTGTTCGGAATGGTTCGGGGAGGGAAGCTCACCGGGAAGGAGGCGGAGAAGGCGATCGCCGACTACCGCTCGCTCGCCGTCACCAAGCACGAGACGCTGATCCTCTGGCAGCGGGTTCGGGAGCTCAACCACAACATCAGCGCCCATGACGCCCAGTACGTGGCACTCGCCGAGACCCTCGGTGTGCCGCTGGTCACCAGTGACGCCCGCATCCGGCGCAGCGGCGCGGCCGGGTGCGGGATCGAGGTCTTCGTGTAGTCGGCCGGCGCGGCGGCGGAACGACGAAGCCCCCGTAGCGAATTCGCTACGGGGGCTTCCCGGTTGTGGCCAGGGCCGGGGTCGAACCGGCGACCTTCCGCTTTTCAGGCGGACGCTCGTACCAACTGAGCTACCTGGCCGTACTGCACCGTCTCTTGCGAGACGAGCGATCCCGACGGGACTTGAACCCGCGACCTCCACCTTGACAGGGTGGCGAGCTAACCAACTGCTCCACGGGACCTAGAAGTGGCGAACCACTCAGGGTCTTGCGGTCTTGCGCACTGCACTTTACTACGGTACTGCGTGCCCCCAACGGGATTCGAACCCGTGCTACCGCCTTGAAAGGGCGGCGTCCTGGGCCACTAGACGATGAGGGCTTGCGGCCTGTCCCGCTGTTTCCAGCGTTCGGGGACGTCGAGAAGCATATGGGATGCAGGGCGGATCGCCAAAACGGGTTTCGCCCGGGTGGGGGTGCGGGGTGGGTGGGGCCGGTGGCCGGGGGTCAGGACCAGCCGAGTTCGTCGAGTTCGTGGTCGTCGAAACCGAAGTGGTGGGCGACCTCGTGGATGACGGTGGTGCGGACCTCCTCGACCACCTGCTCGCGGGTCTCGCAGTGGCGCAGGGTGGGGCCGCGGTAGATCAGGATGCGGTCGGGCAGGACGCCCGCGTACCACTCGCCGCGCTCGGTGAGCGGGGTGCCCTCGTAGAGCCCGAGGAGCTCCGGGTCGCTCGGGTCGGGCTCGTCCTCGACGAAGACCGCGACGTTGTCCATCATGGCCGCGAGGTGCGGGGGGATCTGGTCGAGGGCGTCGCCGACCAGCGTCTCGAACTCTTCCCGGGTCATCTCCACCGGATCATTGTCCGGTGTCGGATGACGGTGTGCCAGGTGGCGGAGCCCGGTGTTTGATGGGGCTATGACGACCTCGGAGGGCGCCGTGGACGACGCCGCGGGCGGCACCGCGGGCGGCACCGCGGGCGGCACCGTGGACGGCGCCGCGGCGCGGGCCCGCCGGCCCGGCCGGCCGCCGGTGCTGCGCGGGCAGGGGCGGGCGGTGGCGGTGGTCGCGGCGGGCGGGGCGATCGGCGCGTCCGCGCGGTACGCGGCCGGGCTCGGCTGGCAGACCGGCCCGACGGCCTTCCCCTGGACGACGTTGCTGGTCAACGTGGTCGGCTGCGCGGTGATCGGGGTGTTCCTGGTGGTGATCACCGAGGGGCGCCAGGCGCATCCGCTGGTGCGGCCGTTCTTCGGCACCGGCGTGCTGGGCGGGTTCACCACCTTCTCGACGTACGCGGTGGACATCCGCCGCCTGCTGGAGGGCGGCCGGACCGGGCCCGCCCTGGCGTACCTGGGGCTGACCCTGGTGGGCGCGCTGCTCGCGGTGTGGGCGGCGGCCGGGCTGACCCGGCGTCTGATCCACCGGGTCGTCCGCCGCGGGGCCGGGCGGGGCGCCGCGGAGCGGGCCGGGGGTGCGCGATGAGCCGACTGGGCGGGCCGGCGCTGCGGCTGACCGTGCTGATCGGGGAGAGCGACCGCTGGCACCACCGACCGCTGTACAGCGAGATCGTGCACCGGGCCCGGGAGGCCGGGCTGGCCGGGGCGAGCGTGTTCCGGGGCATCGAGGGGTTCGGGGCCTCGTCGCTGGTGCACACCACGCGGCTGCTGTCACTGAGCGAGGACCTGCCGGTGGCGGTGGTGATCGTGGACGAGGAGGAGCGGGTGCGGGCGTTCCTGCCGCAGCTGGACGGGATGGTGGCGGAGGGGCTGGTGCTGCTGGACCGCTGCGAGGTGGTCACCTACGCGGGGCGCGGGGCGGAGGAGGGGTCGGGCCGGGGGCCGGGCCGGGAAGCGGGCCCGGGGGAGGCGGCGGAGTGAACTGGCTGCTGGTGGCGGCGGGCGCGGTGGTCGGCGCGCCGCTGCGGTACCTGACCGACCGGGCGGTGCAGTCCCGGCACGACTCGGTGTTCCCGTGGGGGACGTTCACGGTGAACGTGGTCGGCTGCCTGATCCTCGGGCTGGTGACCGGCGCGGTGGCGGCGGGCGCGGCCTCCTCGAAGGTCCAGCTGCTGCTGGGGACGGGGCTCTGCGGGGCGCTGACCACCTATTCGACCTTCTCGTACGAGACCCTGCGGCTGTCCGGGACCGGCGCCGGGCGGTACGCGCTGGCCAACGTGGCCGGCAGCGTGCTGGCCGGGCTGGCCGCGGTCTACGGGGGCGCGGAGCTGGCCTCGGCGCTCTGGGGCTGAGCGCGGACACCGGAGAGGCGCCGGAGGGGCGCCGGACGAGCCCTGAGCGGCCCCGGGACGGCCCTGGACGGCCCCGGGGCGGGCCCCTGGGCGCCGGCCCCGCCGGGCGAGCTTGCGCGCTGCCCGTGTCCCGCCGGGCCGGGCGCGCGTTGGGCACCGAAAGCGGCCGCGCGCGAGTGGGCGGCCCGGGTGGGGCGGTAGAGAGGGACCTCAGTGGCTTCGGTGCGGGCGGCGCGGACGGTGCGGACGGTGCGGGCGGTACGGGCGGTGCGGGTGCGGCTGGCCGCGGCGCGTCCGGCTCCGGGGCGGGTGGCGGCGGTCCCGTGCTCGCGCGCGGTGCGGGCGGCGGCGCTGCTGACGGTGGCCGGGCTCGGGCTGACCGGGTGCATGTCGGTGGGTCCGGCGGCGGAGGAGAAGCACGGCGTGGCGCCGGTCGGGCAGGCCGGGCCGGCGGTCCGGCCGGGGGCGACGGGCGGGCCCTCGGCCTCGCCGGGCTCGGGGCGCCCGGGCGGGGCCTCGGGGCACCCCGAGCGGTCGGGGGGCCTCCAGGGCGACGGTGGGTCGAACGGGGCCGCGTCGACGGTGCCCGGCGAGGCGGTCCCGGGGGCGAACGGCGCGGTGGCCGGGGTGGTCCCGGTGCCGGGGGCGGGCGCTCCCGACGGTGGTCCGGGCGGTGGTTCGGCGGGCGGTACGAACACAAGTCCCGTTCCGCACCCGGGCGGTGGAGTGGGCGGCTCCGGCGGCGCGGCGGGCTCCGGCGGTACCGGCGGGGCGGGCGGCACCGGGGACGGCAGGTCCGGCGGCGGCTCGGCCGGGGGGCCCACGACCACCCCGAGCAGCCGCCCGTCCGGCACGCCCGCACCGGAGCACAGCTCGCCCGCCGCGACCGTCCCGCCGGCCCCGGACCCGTCCTCCGGCAGCTCCGGTTCCTCGGCACCGAGCCCGCGCGCGGCCGGGCATTAGTGGATTGAGCAGGGCATTTGCCTCCGATCCCCAGGTTCGTCTATGGTGGTAGATCGTTCGTTTGATCCATTTGACTGGCGCCCTATTCCCATCTGGCGCCCTTGGCGCGTTCCGGCGATCCGTGGCTGACCGCATAGAGGCGGTTGTGAAACAGAACCCCGGACTTTGGCGCGTGCCACTTCCGGAAGGTTTTGCATGTCTCTCGTTGACGACGCCCGCTTCGCCATGCCCGCGAACGAGGCCGCCGCCGATGTCACCGACTCCGACGACACCATCGACACCACCGCGGACGAGGTGATCGCCGAGGCCGAGGAGGCCACCGAGGAGGCGGCCGCCGAGCCCACCATCACCTTCGGCGACCTGGGCCTGCACGACGACGTCGTGCGTGCCCTCGCCAAGCGCGGTGTCACCACCCCGTTCCCGATCCAGGCCGCGACCATCCCGGACGCCCTGGCCGGCAAGGACGTGCTGGGCCGTGGCCGCACCGGCTCCGGCAAGACCCTGAGCTTCGGCCTGCCGCTGCTGACCCGCCTCGCCGACGGCGAGCGCACCAAGCCCAAGCACCCGCGCGGCCTGATCCTCGTCCCGACCCGCGAGCTGGCCATGCAGGTCGCCGACGCCCTGGAGCCGTTCGGCTCGGTGCTCGGCCTCAAGCTCAAGGTCGTCTGCGGCGGTACCTCGATGTCGAACCAGATCTACGCGCTGGAGCGCGGCGTCGACGTCCTGGTCGCCACCCCCGGCCGTCTGCGCGACCTGCTGAACCGTGGCAGCGCCAAGCTGGCCGACGTCCGGACCGTCGTGCTCGACGAGGCCGACCAGATGGCCGACATGGGCTTCCTGCCCGAGGTCACCGAGATCCTCGACCAGGTGCCGAGCGGCGGCCAGCGCCTGCTGTTCTCCGCCACCCTGGAGAACGAGATCGACACCCTGGTCAAGCGCTACCTGAAGAACCCGGTCACCCACGAGGTCGACCCGTCGGCCGGTGCGGTCACCACCATGACCCACCACATCCTCGTGGTGAAGCCCAAGGACAAGGCGCCGATCACCAACGCGATCGCCGCCCGCAAGGGCCGCACGATCATCTTCGTCCGCACCCAGATGGGCGCCGACCGCGTCGCCGAGCAGCTCATCGAGGCCGGCGTGAAGGCCGACGCGCTGCACGGCGGCATGACCCAGGGCGCCCGTACCCGCGTCCTCGGCGACTTCAAGGACGGCTACGTCAACGTCGTCGTCGCCACCGACGTCGCCGCCCGTGGCATCCACGTCGACGGCATCGACCTGGTCCTCAACGTGGACCCGGCCGGCGACCACAAGGACTACCTGCACCGCTCCGGCCGCACCGCCCGTGCCGGCCGCTCCGGCGCCGTCGTCACCCTGGTGCTGCCGCACCAGCGCCGCGGCGTCTTCCGCCTGATGGAGGACGCGGGCGTCGACGCCAGCCGCCACATCCTGGACCACGCCTTCGACGCGGAGGTCGCCAAGATCACCGGCGCCCGTTCGCTGACCGAGGTCCAGGCCGAGAGCGCCGCCAACATCGCCGGTGCCGCCGAGCGCGAGCTCGCCGACATGACCCGCCAGCTGGAGCGCGCGCAGCGCCGCGCCACCGAGCTGCGCGAGGAGGCCGACCGCCTGTCCGCCCGTGCGGCGCGCGAGCGGGCCGAGCTGGGCATCGAGGACGAGGAGCCGGCCGCCGAGGCCGAGTCCGTCGAGGCTTCGGAGACCGTCGTCGAGACCGCCGCCCCGGTGGCCGAGGAGCGCACCCCGGCGTACCGCGAGGCGCGCAACGAGCGTCCGGCGTTCGGCCGTGACCGCGACGACCGTGGCGGTCGTTCCGGCGGCTTCAACCGTGACGACCGCGGTGGCCGTTCCGGTGGCTTCGGTGACCGTGACAACCGTGGCGGCGGCTTCAACCGTGACCGCGACGACCGCGGCGGCCGCTCCTTCGGCGACCGTCCGGCCCGTTCCTTCGGCGACCGCCCGGCCTTCGGCCGTGACCGCGACGAGCGCGGCGGCAGCAGCCGTCCGTTCGCGCGCCGCGACGACCACCGCTCCGGCGGCCGTCCGCAGTCCGACCGCGGTGGCTTCAACCGTGACCGCGGCGGCTTCGGTGCCGGCCGTGACCGCGAGGACCGTCGCCCGGGCGGTTTCGACCGCGACGACCGCAAGCCGCGCTGGAAGAACTGACGCCGCACCGGCGGTAGTCGACCGCCGGCCCGGCTGAACGTACGAAGGGCCCGCTCCGTCCCCCGGAGCGGGCCCTTCGTGTTTCCCCGGCTGCCTCGCGTTCCCCCGCGCCGGCCCCCGGGATGTTGTTCTGGGAGTGAGAATAACCTGTGGCGCGCGGGCGCTGCGGTCCCGTAGCGTCGCGGCCATGAGCAGCAGACTGCACGATGTGGCGCGCGTGAACGAGGAGATCGCCGAGCGGGGGAGCTACCGGACGGCCGGGGGCGAACTCGTGCAGGTGGGGGAGGAGTTGGGGGCGGCGCGGGCCGGCACGGTGTCCTACGCGCCGGAGCGGCTGGACGCGCTGCTGGCGGCGGGCGACCGCGGGCCGGGGCCGGCGGCCGGACGGATCGAGGTGACGGCCGAGGGCAGCATCCAGGCCGCCCGCCGACTGGTCGGGGCCGGGGCGGGGCCGGTCGGGGTGCTGAACTTCGCCTCCGCGCGCAACCCCGGCGGCGGCTACCTGCGCGGCGCCCGCGCCCAGGAGGAGGACCTGTGCCGCAGCGCGCTGCTGTACAGCTGCCTGCTGGAGGCGCCGGACTACTACGAGGCGCACCGGGCCTCCACCGACCTCCGGTACAGCCACCGGGTGGTCGTCTCGCCGGCGGTGCCGGTGATCCGGGACGGGCGCGGAGAGCTGCTGGCGCAGCCGTACCCCGTCACCTTCCTGACCTCGCCCGCGCCCAACGCCGGGCAGCTGGAACGGCGTTCGGCCGGTGCGGACGTCCGGGGCGTGCTCGCCGAGCGGGCCGTGCGGGTGCTCGCGGCGGCGGCCCGGCACGAGGTGCGCGCGCTGGTGCTCGGGGCCTGGGGCTGCGGGGTGTTCCGCAACGACCCGGCGCAGGTCGCCGAGGCCTTCGAGGGGGCGCTGGCCCGGTACGGGGCGGCCTTCGATCAGGTGGTGTTCGCGGTCTGGGACCGCTCGCCGGTCTCGGCGAACCGGGCCGCCTTCGAGGCCCGGTTCACCGCGGGGTGACCGTCCGGTGGTCGGCTACTTCCGGCGGGCGGCGAGCGCCGTGGCGGCCGTGGTGGCCGCCGCGACCACACCGGTGACGGCGAAGACGGACGGCCAGGCGCCGATCCGCTTCGCCAGTGGGTGCGAGCCGCCGAAGGCCGCCACGTACAGGCCGGTCAGCGCCGCCGCGGTGCCCGCACCCGCGCTGCGGCGCCACTGCGCGGCGGCCCCGGCACCGGCCACCGCCAGCACCGCGCCGCCCAGTTCGCGCCGGCCGCTCCACCGGGCGACGCCGTAACCGCCGACCAGACCGCTCGCCGCGGTCAGCGCGGCGGGCGCGGCGGCCGTGAACACGTTCGGGACCTTCGCCATCGTCGACTCCACTCGTGGGGGGCTGTGTCGTTTTCCGACCATAACCCGGTGAACGAACGGGGCCGCCGGGGCCTCCCGCCGGAGCGCCGGCAGCGCCGGCAGCGCCGACAGCGCCGTCCACCGGAGCGCCGCCGGGCCTCCTACCGGAACGCCTCCGCGGGCGTCTGCCCCGGCACCGTGGCGGCCAGCCGGCGGGCGGCCTCCGCCGGGTCGAGCACCCGCTCCAGCCGCAGGTCGCCCGGGACCTCCTGGATGAACCGCCCGGCCGACCAGCTCCGCTCGTACGGCAGCGGCTCCAGCACCAGGGTGCGCACGCCGTCCACCACCGGGATGTCGCTCGGCGTCCCCTCGTTCCACACCCAGGAGCCGTCCGGGGCGACCAGGTTGAAGGCGCCGGTGGCGACCACCCGGCGGCCGTCCAGGAACGCCGTCCGGGCCAGTGCCACCACCTCCCGGTCCTGCGGGGTGCCGGGCAGGTGACCGCCGCCGATCAGCACGTCGGCGAGCAGGGTGTGCAGCTGGAAGGTGTCGCTCAGGCCGCTCATCCGCAGCAGGTAGCCGGTGCCGGTGGGGCGGTCGAGCACCAGCAGCGGCTCGTCGTCCAGCATCAGCGCCAGGTGGACCAGGCCCTTGAAGTCGTGCTGCTCGCCCTGGTAGCGGTCGAACAGCTCCAGGATCACCTCGGTCACGCCCGAGGCGCGGGCCTCGGCCCGGACCTCCGGGTGCGCGTACACCGCCCAGGCCGCCTGCTGCCACAGGTGCAGCGTCCACCAGGCGACCACGGCCAGGTGGGCGTGCCACTCGTCCAGGTGCGCCGGGTCGGCGATCCGCTCGTGCGCCTCGGCCGGATCGTCCTCCTCCGCGCCGGGCAGCGGGCCACCGCCGGTGGAGACCCAGCGCCGCACCAGCAGCTGCGCGCCGGTCAGCGCCCCGCGCAGTCCGGCCAGCACCGGGCCGGAGCAGGCGACCGGGTCGGCGCCGTGCTCCACGCAGGCGCCCACCACCATGGCCAGGTGCGCCCGGGGGAACGGCGGGGCGTCCGGCAGCAGGGCGGCCAGCCGGGGACCGGCAGCTGCCTGCTCCGCCGGGTCGGCCGTGCCGAACAGCCCGCCGACCAGCCCGAGGGCGGGCCCGAACCGCTCGTCGTCCCCGGCCGCGACCACGGCCTCCAGGGCGGCCACGGCTTCGGAGAAGGTGGGCTGTTGACGGTGCGACGGTATCTGCTCGGTGGACATTCGCCGCAGCATAGGGGGCGGAGCCGGTCCGGCGGAAACTCCTCCGCGCCCCGGCCCGCCCGGGCCGTACGCGGGCCCCTGTCGGTGCCCGGTGGCAGACTTCGACCGTGACGGACTCCGAGATCACCGACGGCAACTACCTGGTCCGCAACGTCGGGAGCGGCCTGCTGCTGCAGGTCGCCGACGCCTCCCGGCGCAGCGGTGCCCGGATCGTCCTCGGCGCGGACGACGGCAGTGACGCCCAGCTCTGGCGCCTCGCCGCCGTCCACCCGGGCGGCGCGCTGTTCCACATCGAGAACGCCGGCAGCGGCAAGCGCCTGGACGTCACCGGCGCCTCGACGGACGACGGCGTCCGGATCCAGCAGTGGTCGGCCAACGCCTTCGGTGCCCAGGAGTGGCTGCTGGAGGCCCACGTGGACGCCCCGGGCACCTACACGGTCACCAGTTTCATCAGCGGCAAGCCCCTGACGGCGGGTGACGCCCCGGAGGCCGACGTCCACCAGAGCGAGGACGTCGACGCCCCGGCCCAGTGGTGGCGCTTCGAGCGCCGGGAGGGCTGAAGGCCCGTCAGTCCGCGAGGTTGGCGCGGGCGGCGTCGAGTTCGGCGTCCGTCGTGCCGTGGTGGCGGAGGTAGTCGGGGATCGTGCCGTGGTGGTCGTGGATCCAGGCCAGGGAGGAGACCAGGAGCTCGGCGTCGACCGGGCGGGAGAGGCGCTCGGTGCCGGTCTCGTCGAGGTACGGGGTGGGGCCCTTGTCGAGGCCGAGGCCGATGTTGGAGAGCAGGAAGTCGGCGGTGATCTCGGCCTCGGAGGCGCCCAGCAGGGACTGGAGGACGGCGATGGTGAGCCCGGTGCGGTCCTTGCCGACGGCGCAGTGGACGACGGCGGCCAGCGCGTCCGGAGCGGCGAGGCGGCGGACGACGGCGGCGAGCGAAGGGCCGGCCGTCGAGGCCATGAAGGGGTAGAGGGCGGCCTGGTCCTCGGGCCAGGGCCGGTCGGCGTCCTCGGGGTGCGGGGGAAGGGTCGGCAGACCGAGGGTCTCGTGGTCGAGGCAGTGCCGCTGGTCCGGCCAGGCCTCCAGCTCGTACGCGCTGCGCAGGTCGAAGACCGTCCGCAGGCCGAGGGCCTTGAGCCGCCGGGCGCCCTCCTCGGTGAGGGTGTGGAAGGACCCGGAGCGGTACAGCACGCCCCGGCGGAGGGCGCCGATCCCGCCCGCGTCACGGAAGTTGCGCACACCGGGGATGTCGATGAAGGCGTCGGTCATGGCCACCACGGTACGGGCGGGCGCGGGCGGGAGGAAGGAGGAGTGCGACGTCGGCGGCCCGGCGGGAGGACACCGTCCGAAACCGGCCCCCGCCGGTGGGCGACCGGCTGCTCAGCGCCCGCCCGAGACCTCCAGGAACGCCCCGGTGGTGTACGAGGCCGCCGGGGAGAGCAGGAAGAGGATCGCCTCGGCGACCTCCTCCGGCTGCCCGCCGCGCCCCATCGGCAGGCCGGGCGCGACCCGGTCGACCCGGCCGGGCTCGCCGCCGAGCGCGTGGATGTCGGTGTGGATCAGCCCCGGCCGCACCGCGTTGACCCGGATGCCCTCGGCGGCGACCTCCAGGGCGAGGCCGCGGGTCATCGAGTCCACCGCGCCCTTGGCGGCCGCGTAGTCGACGTACTCGTTCGGCGAGCCGATCCGGGAGGCGGCCGAGCCGACGTTGACGATGGCGCCGCCCCGCCCGCCGTGCCGGGTGGACATCCGGCGGACGGCCTGGGCCGCGCACAGGAACGGGCCGGTGATGTTGGCGGCCCAGATCCGGGTCAGCCGGTCCTCGTCGATCTCCTCCAGCCGGCACTGCTTCTCCAGCGTGCCGGCGTTGTTCACCAGCCCGGTGAGCGGGCCGAGCTCGTCGTCCACGGTGGTGAACAGCCGCTCCACCTCGGCGGTGCGGGTGACGTCGGCGCGGACCGCGAGGGCGGTGCCGCCGCCGGCCCGGATGGCGTCCACCACGGCGGTCGCCGAGGCCTCGTCCGTACGGTAGTTGACGCAGACCCGGTAGCCGCGGCGGGCGGCCAGCAGGGCGGTGGCGGCTCCGATGCCGCGGCCGGCGCCGGTGACGATCAGGACCTCGTCGGTGGGAGTGGTCGACATGGACCGAACGCTACCCGGCGGCCGGGCGGCCCGGACCGGAATTCGCTCGCCCGGCGCGGCCCGCTCGGCGAGGATGCCCGGACGAGGATGTGGTGCCCGCCCGTCCGTCCGAGAGGAGTCCGCCGATGTCCACCACGACCGCCGTTCCCGGCGTCGCCTCCGTTCCCGGTGTCGCCTCTGTTCCCGGCACGGTGCTGCTCTCGGGCATCGTCGGCTCCACCGCGTACGGCTTCGCCCACGCCGGCTCCGACCTCGACCGGCTGGGCCTGTTCGCCACCCCCACCGAGGAGTTGCACGGCCTGCACCGCCCGGCCGAGTCCCACGTCACCACCGCGCCCGACGTCACCCTGCACGAGGCCGCCAAGTGGTGCCGACTGGCGCTGGGTTGCAATCCGACCGCCTCCGAACTGGTCTGGCTGCCGGACGAGCTGTACGAGGTCCGCACCCCGCTCGGCGACGAACTGGTCGGCCTGCGCGCGGCCTTCCTCAGCGCTCCGGCCGTGCGGAAGGCCTACCTCGGCTACGCCGACCAGCAGTTCCGCAAGCTGTTGACCCGCGACACCGCCGACCCGGCCGCCCGCCGCCGGGCCGCCAAGCACGCCCGGCACCTGGTCCGGCTGGTCGAGCAGGCCGTCCGCCTGCACGAGACCGGCCGCAACCTGATCCGGCTGCCCGACCCCGAACGCATCCGCGAACTCGGCGAACGCATCGCCGACCGCCCCGCCCTCGCGGAGGGTCTGCTCGCCGACGCCGCCGACCGGCTGGCCGGCCGCGGTGTCCTGCCCACCGCCCCCGACCAGCGCCCCGTCGAGGCCTGGCTCCGCCGGGTCCGCGCCGTTCACTACACCCCGCCTCAAGTCCCGCTCCACGAGCCCGGCACGCCCGCGCAATCCACTGGCGGAGCCCTGGGCCCCACCGGGTAGGATCGCCGTGGTCCTTCCGCCCGGGCATCCGGGCGAGCTGGGGCCGCGGGCCACTAGCTCAATTGGCAGAGCTGCGGACTTTTAATCCGTAGGTTCAGGGTTCGAGCCCCTGGTGGCCCACGTGGTCGAGGCGAGTCCGGGCGTCCTCCCTTCGGGGAGGGCGCCCTTCGTCGTGATCGGCACGGTATCGGCGCGGTGCAGGGCGGGGCGCCGCGGGCGACGTGTCATCCGGCGGGGCCGCGGCGGGAGTTCCGTCGTTCGGCGACCCGGCGGAGGCGGTGCTCGGCGGCTCCGGCGGCCGGGTCCCGAAGGGCCGGGCCGGATCATCGGCGAGGTCGTCGCGGAAAGGAGTCCACAGGACAGTTCGTGTCCATGCGGACCATGAATTCTCGGACATCCGGACGAACAGCCCCCAAGGTGCGGCAATTTCACCCGGGCTGTCCGGCTCCCTGAATCCCTTGCGCCAGGTGAGGTCCGGATCGGAGGAAATTGCTCCACAGATGGTCGTTTGTCCCGCAAGAGGGGTGAACGGGGGGCAATGTCGTAGCGAAATGGACGCGATGTAACCTGCGTCACACCGAAGGGTCGTTGACCGGGGACGGTCAATGAATCAATACTCTCGACAAGCAGCTGCCGTATCACCCGTCCGCACAAAATTTCACCGAATCATCCGGGGTTGAGAGGTTTCGCGGACGCGAAGGCTCAACGGGTGGGGTCGAGCCGGCGGAGGAGTCCGACCCGCTTTCGGTCCTGGAATTCGCCGGGTTCCGCGCGGCGCCTGGGGGCCGCGATCGGCATGGTGTGTCGATGTTGTGTGCACTGGGTTTGTCTTTCGTCATGACCAGGGTCGCGGCCCACTTTCTCGGTTTCCCTGACGGCCGTCACCGACCTGCGCGAGCACGACCGTGCAGGCGCGCGGGCGGATTCGATCTCCGGTGGAAAGAGGCAGGAAAAGTGATTCTCGACAACGCTCTCGTCCGGTACTACGAAGAGATCCGTTCAGTCCTGCGGGACCTCCTGGGCGGCCCGGAGAAGGCCGACGCCGAAGGATTCACGCCGGGCGTCGAATTGCCCGAACTCACCGAGGCCATGCGCGAGTACCTCGCGGTCTCCGGCCTCGGCCACGAGGCCATGCCGTCGTACCGGGGCCGGAACCTCGCGCTGCTCGACCTCACGCGCAACCCGGCCACCATGACGACCAAGACCTTCGCCTCGCTGGTCATCGTGGCCAGGGCGGTCCGCTTCGTCCAGGACACCGGCCGGCGGGTCACCATCGTCACGCCCTCCTCCGCCAACAAGGCCATCGCCATGCGCGACGCGGTGCTCCGGGCCGTCCGGACCGGTCTGGTGGACGCCGACCGGCTCAACGTCATCACGGTGGTCCCCGAGGGGGCGGTGGCCAAGCTGCGCAGCTCCGAGCTGTTCACCGACCCCGGGCTGCGGGCGCGCAACCCGATCGCGGTGTACGGGGGCGAGGATCCCGGCACCGTGAAGGCCATCGCCCTCGGGCTGGTCGACGAACACCGGAGCGCTCTGGAGAAGGAGTGCGAGACCAACCTCTGGTACACCCTCCAGCTGGAGAACTACCTGGCGGCGGACGTGGTCAGGGCGCTGGCCGAGGCCGACCTGTTCCCCTCGGCGCCCGGCGAGGCCCGGCTGCACGTGCACTCGGTCTCCAGCGCCTACGGGCTGCTCGGCCACGCCCACGGCCGCAGCCGGCTCCCCGCGGACGTCCGCTCCCGGACCCTGCCGCCGCACTACTTCCTGGTGCAGCACCTGGGCGCTCCCGACATGGTGCTCAGCCTGTACAACGAGGGCTCCACCGACACCGGGAACCTCCCGGCGTACTCCTACGACGCGGGGACGGGACTGTTCACGCAGAGCGCCGACCCGCGGTACCCCGCGCAGACCTTCGATCCGCGGGAGACCCTCGACCCGACCTTCTACACCCGCAACCCGCCCACCTCGCCCCGGATGAACGAACTCATCCGCACCCAGGGCGGCGGCGGCATCGTCGTCTCGCTCGCGGAGTGCCTCGGCCGCTACGGGCAGGTGCGCTCGCTGCTCGGGGAGGCCGGCGTGCGGCTGCCCGCGAACCCCACCGCGCTGCGCGAGTGGTCCCTGGTGATGGCGATGACGGGCCTGCTCAACGCCGTCGACCGGGGGCTGGTGCCCGAGACCGACATCCTCGTGCACGGCTCCGGCAGCTACTCGGCGACGGACTACGGCCACCTCACCGTCCGGGACCTGCACCCGGTGAGCACCGCCGAGGACCTGCGGCGCGTGGTGCTGGACGCCACGCCCTCCGCCTGACCGCTCGCGCGGGGCCCCGCTCCGCGACCACACCGCTCCGCGACCGCCCCGCTCGCCACCGCCGCCCCGCTCGCCACCGACGACCCGCCGAGGTGATAGCCCCGTGGTCCCTGCCGTCCCGCCCCCGCGCGCCACGCCGCACCAGCGGCTGCGCATGCACACCGGTTACCACTGGCGCAACAGCGGCAACCGGGTCCTGACCACCGCACGGACCGCCTGGGACACCCGGGACGGGGCCGGCTTCCCGGCCGTCCGCTCGGAGGCCGGGGGACTGTCGGTGAGCTACGCGGGCCTCGCCGAAGGCCTCGCGTACACCCTGGAGTTCACCGAGCTCCGACGCGACGCCGACGTCCACGGCGTCCGGCGCCGGACCGGCCGGCTCACCGGAGCCGCCCTCCGGGACCCCGCCCGGCTGCCCGACGCGGACATCGTCATCGTCGGTACGAGCGCCGAGCGGGCCCGCGCGCTGCCGCGCGAGGCCTCCCTCATCGTGCCGATGCGGGTGCACTTCGTGATCGACTTCGACGCGGACCCCGACACCGTCCGGCAGCGCATCTCCAAGCGCGAGCGCCAGCAGTTCAAGCACGACCTGCGCGACCACGCCTGGACCTGGGGGCTCAGCCGGGACCCGGCGTGGTTCGACCACTTCTACGACCGGCTCTACCGCCCCACCATGTTCCAGCGCCACGGGGACCGGGAGCGCACCGAGACCAAGGACGTCTCCTACGAGTGCCTCTTCCGCGGCGGCCGGATGTTCGTCCTGCGGCAGGACGGCGAACCGATCGGCGGAGCGCTCTGCCACTGGGACCGGGCATCGGGGACGATGACCCTGCGCCTGCTGGGCGTGGTCGACGGCGCGCGGGAGCACTACGACAGCGGCGCCTTCAAGGCGATCTACCACTTCCTCATCGACTGGTGCGCCCGCCACGGCGTGCGCCGCCTCGACTTCCAGGGCACCGAACCCTTCGTCAGCAAGGGCACCTACCAGTGGAAGCGGCGGTTCGGCACCAGTGTGCTGCCGCCGCCCAACCACTTCGGCGCCAAGCGGCTCTGGCTGCAGGTCCGCGCCGACACGCCGGAGGTGCGGGACTACCTGGTCGCCAATCCGGTCCTGGCCGAGAGGGCGGACGGGACCCTGGAGGCGGTCTACTTCCGCGACGCGCGGCGCGCCCCCCGGCTCGACTACTCCGCCAAGTCCCCGGGAGTGGCGGGGGTGCGCGAGGTGGACCTCGACGAATTCCTCGCCGGCGCGGCGCGCGGGCCCGCCGGAAGGGCCCGCAGATGACCGCCCCGTGGTACGGCACCGCACCGCCGCCGCTCGACAACCGGCTCGAACTGCCCGCCGTCCAGCGGGAACTGGCCCGGGTGGAGGACGGCGAGTACGCCCGGGTGGTGCCGGTCGCGTCGTCCCTGCGGCCCGTCATGCTGCCGCGTTCCTCCTACGACGAGCTGTTCACCGCCACCGCGGACCTGCTGGCGCTGCTGCGCCGCACGCTGCTGGAGCGCGCTCCGACGGCGGCCGGCCGGATCGCCGCGCTCGGTGCCGACGAGCGGATGTACCCCCTCGTCATGGACGGCCCGGCCGAGGAGGACTACGCCACCTGCATCGCCCGGCCCGACGTCATGGTGGGCGCCTCCGGCCCCAAATTCCTGGAGTTCAACATCGGCTCCGGCATCGGCGGGGTGGTGGACACGGCACTGCACACCGCCGCGTGGGTGGCGGCGTTCGGCGGCCCGGAGCGGATGCCCTTCGACGCGGTCGATCCGCTCGCGGTGCGCGACGAGCTCTTCGTGCACGCCGTCCGGGCCCTGGGCGTCGAGCCCGCGGTCGCGATCGTCGGCACGCTCCGGGACTTCGGCGGTCCCCCCAGCCGCTACTTCGAGATCCAGGAGGAGTCGCTGCGCCGCCGCGGCCTGGCGGCCGAGACGTTCGAGCCGGAGGACCTGCTCGACGGACTCGGGCTGCCGGGAGAACCCCGCTACCGGCTCGGACTGCGCCACTTCACGATCCTCGAATGGCTCGGCCACGGCATCGACCTCGGGCCGGTGCGGACGGCCCTGGACGCCGGCGTGCGGTTGATCGCGAGCCAGACCGCGTACCTGATCGCCAACAAGAAGGTGCTCGGCTGGGTGTCCGAGGGGCGGCCGTGGATGACGGACCGGGACCGGCGGACCGTCGAGCGCTACCTGCCGTGGACCCGCGTGGTCGGGGACCGGCCCGTCGAGCGGCACGGCCGGACCGTGCCGCTCCCGGAACTGCTCCTGGAGCGCCAGGAGGAGTTCGTGCTGAAGCCCGCCGTCGGGATGAGCGGGCAGCGCGTCCTGGTGGGCCGTTCGTGCCCGCCGCGGGCCTGGCGGGCGGCGGTGACCGCGGCCGCCGCGGCGCGGGACCACATCGTCCAGGAGTGGGTGGAACCCGTGCCGTACCGGATGGAGTTCGCCGGTCCGGACGGATCCGGCAGCCACCAGGCCGAGGTGGTGCCGGTCTTCAGCCCCTTCCTGTTCGACGGGCGGGCCGCCGGCTGCATGGTGCGCTACCTCCCGCCCGACCGGGACGGCGTGGTCAGCATCCACGGCCACGGAGCCCTGTCGAACGTGGCGTTCGCGCTCCGCTGACCCCCGCGACTCTCCCCAGGAGGACGACATGACGACCTACTCGCGTGCCGACTACGGGCCGGTGTCCGTGTCCTACACGGCCGAACTCGACGGCGGCGGCAACACCTTCGGCCGGGCGTACGAGCCGTTCGTCCGGTCCCGGTTCGGCCGGGTCGGATCGGTCTTCGAGTGGTGCGCCGGCCCCGGGTTCATCGGTTTCTCCCTGCTGGCGGCCGGCCTGTGCGATTCGGTCGACCTGGGCGACGTGAACCCCGCCGCCGGGGACGCGGTCGAGCGGACCATCGCCGAGAACGGTCTGCGCGGCCGCGCCCGCTTCCACCTCTCCGACGGCTTCGACGACGTGCCGGCGGACCTCCGCTGGGACCTGATGGTCGGCAACCCGCCGCACGTCAACCAGGACGCGGCCGCCTCGGACTACCAGCGTTCCCACTCGCCGCTGATCTGGAAGGACACCGACTGGGCCATCCACGGTGCCTTCTACGACGCGGCGGCCGAGCGGCTGCGGCCCGGCGGCTCGGTCCTCATCCAGGAGAACCACCGGTTCTCCGCCCCGGAGGACTTCACGGAGATGGTCGGGAAGGCCGGCCTGGAGGTCGTCGGCGCCTTCGGATGCGGCGAGGGCCGCGAGGACTACTACTTCCTCTGGTCCCGGCTGCCCGAGTCCCGGACGTCCTGAGGCCCCCGCTCCGGGCACCCGTTCCACGCCGACCACCGGACACCACAGCGCGAGGAGAGCGCATCATGCCGCGTCCCATGATGAATCCCGTGATCACCTGGATCTACCAGTCCGAGGACCTCGACCCCGCGGGGGTCGAGGCGTTCGAACGGGGCATCACCCGGCGCTACTCGGCGCTCTCCCGGCCCCGCGGCCTCGACTTCCGGGTGATCAGCGCCACCGAACTGGTGCCGTCCTGCGTGGGTGGCAGGCCGGTCCTGCGCCACGGCGACGAGGACCTGCTGGAGCGGCGGCAGTGCTTCATCGTCGAGGACATGGCCACCGACCCGCAGGGCCTCCAGGCGCTGCGGGCCGTCTACCGCACCATCGAGGCGAGCGACTCCGTCCTGCTCAACCGCTCGTACACCGGCCCCGACTACCTGGAGCGCGACAAACTCGCGCAGCTCCAGCACGCCGCCGGCCTGGGCATCCGGACCGCGGACACCGTCGCCGTGCCGCCCGGCAGGTACGCCCGGCGGGTGCTCGGGGAGGTGCGGCGCGGGCTCGGCGACGGCCCCTACATCGTCAAGCCCCGTGAACTGACCGGCGGTTACGGCGTGCTGCGGGTCGACTCCGAGCAGCAGCTCGGCGCGGTGATCGACCTCGTCGCCCAGGCCGTCGGCGGGTACCTGGTGCAGCCGCTGATCCCGCACTCCGGCGACATGCGCGTCTTCATGGCCGACGGTGAGGTCGTCTCCTCGCTGACCCGCCGCCCCCGCCCCGGCGGCTACCTGGCGAGCGTCAGCCAGGGCGGGTCCGTGGAGGTGAACCGGGACCACGACCAGGTCGCGGACCAGTGCGCCCGCATCGCCCGCGACCTGCGGGCCGAGTGGATCTGCGTGGACTGGCTGATGACGGACTCCGGTCCGGTCCTCAACGAGTGGAGCACCGCTCACGGCGGCTTCACGGTGATGCCCGAGCCGGAACTCGGCAGGGTCGCCGACGCCTTCTTCGGCTGGATAGGCCGACGCTTCGAGGGGAAGCCGCCCGGCCGCTGAGCCCGGGACGGTCCGGTCCGCGGGCCCGTGCCGCAGCCGCCCGACAGAGCGGGCGCGGTACGGGCCCTGCCCGTCGTTCGGACCGGCTCTCAGGCCCGGGTGGCCGGGCCGAACGCCCGGCGCAGCCGGACCGTCCAGACGATCGCGGCCGCGAGCGCGATCGAGGCCACCGCCGTGGCCATCCCGGCCTGGATGCCGACGGAGACGGTGATGCTGCTGGCCACCAGTGCGCCGAGCGGGACGCCCAGGCCCGAGGACAGCATCCGGCGGGTGGTGTTGACGCGGCCCTGGAGCTCGGGCGGCGTCACCTCCTGGGAGTAGGTCATCGTGTTCACCAGGACGACGAGGTACGCCGTTCCCCACACGGCCAGGGCCACCAGCGCGACCAGCCAGTTGGAGGTGAGGACGACGACGAGGCCGAGCAGCGCCCCGACCGGCAGCACGCCGAGGAGCAGCGGGAAGGCCTCGAAGCGCCGCCGCAGCCGGGGCAGCAGCAGGGAGCCGCCGATGCCGCCGGCGCTCCAGGCCATGTAGAGCAGGCCGATCCGTCCGTCGGAGCCGTGGATGCCCAGCGCGCGGTCGGCGAAGACGACCAGCTGGCCGACGATGGCGCCGCCGGAGAAGGACTGGAGGGTGCCGACCACGGTCATGATCCGCAGCGTGGGGTGGCCCGCCAGGAACCGCAGCCCCTGGCCTATGGATTCCTTGAAGCCCGGTCGCTCGGTGCCCGGGGTGGCGGTCCGCGGCGCGACGTTGACGACCGCCCTGATGAACAGCGCCGACACGGCGAAGCTCAGGGCGTCGAGGGCGAGCGTGCCGGCCGGGCGGAACAGCGCGATGAGGCCGCCCGCCACGGCGTTGCCGACGATCCGGACGACGGTCTCCGCCCCGTAGAGGGCGCTGTTGGCCTGGGTCAGGCCCTCCTTCCCGACGATGTCGGGGACGAAGCCGTAGACGCCCGCGTCGAAGAACAGGGCGAGGCCGGCGGACAGGAACGCCACCAGCATGACGTGCCATGCCGTCAGCGCCCCCAGGGCCCAGGCCAGGGGCACGGTGGCGAGGCAGAGGGCGTTGAGCCAGTCGGTAGCGATCATCAGGGTGCGGCGGTCCACGCGGTCCGCGACGGCGCCCGCGATCAGGCCGAAGGCCAGGTAGGGCAGCGTTCCGGCGGCCGCGACCAGGGAGACCAGCAGCGGCGACCCGCTCTCCTGGAAGACCAGGACGGGGAGCGCCACGGTGGTGATGGCGGACCCGAGGCCGGAAACGGCGCGGGAGAGCCAGAAGTTGCGGAACCCCTCGATGCGGCGGAGGGGGATCGCCTGCGCGGTTGACATCTCGTGATCGGTTTCCGTTCCTTCGGTGGCGGTGGCGGTGGCGGTGGCGGTGGCGGTGGCGGTGGCGGTGGCGGTGGCGGTGGCGGTGACGGTGGCGGTGGCGGTGACGGTGAGTGGTGCTGGTGGCGGCGTGGTGCGGCCCGGGCGGCGGGTGATCTCCTCGTGCCGGACCGGGATCTGACGGTTCGACAGTCCGCGCCGGGCGTCGTCGGTCCGGTGTGCCGCGGTGCCGCCTCGGTGGGGCGGGCGGCCGAGAAAAACGGTCGACACCCGGAGCCGGGCCGGTGGCCGGGTGGGTGTCGACCTGAGCCGAGGGGGGTCTTCGCGGGGCCCGGGAGGGCGGGTCGTGCGGGCCGGGCCGCTCGTTGTCGGCGGACGCGGGGGGTGCCGGCACTCGGGCGGGCCGACGGTGACGTCTCCACAGCGCGGTGTCTCGGGCGGCCGGTTCGGAAATCACGAAACATTCGGCACTGTAACAGTTCGTTGCGCTCATGACACCCGGGTGAGGCCCGTCGCGGATCTCCACGCGGCGCGGGCCGCGGGGGAGTGCGGCGAGCTCCGGAGCGGCCGGGGGACGGGACGTCGCGCAGTGGCGTGAGTCACGCTGGAGCCGGGCGATTTCGGCTGTTCTGTCTGGATGTTGCCCGTTGATTGGTGGGATTGCTCCGGGCCGGAGGTCGGTGATCGTGTCGGGCCTAAATATGATCGGAAGCCACGATCGTCGGTTAGTGGTGACGGTCGTATGTGCAACCTGGGAACGGTCCGGACCGTCTCTCTGTGTGCGGTGCGCCGGATCGTCAGGGGCGTCGCTTCCGTCGGTGAAAGGTACGCGCATGTCAGGTCGGAGGGGCGAGAGCCCGGCTCGGGGCGAAGGCGTGCCCGCGACGGAAGACGCCGCGGGATCCGTGCCCTCCCCGCGTGCCGGCGGCCGGGCGGAGGCCCGTCGCGCCGCCCAGGGCAAGGGCGGACGCGGCGGTGGCGGCGGCGGGAAAGCGGAGGCCGCGTCGGCGGGTGGTGGCCGGGCCGCCGCCCGCAAGAGTGCCAAGCCCAAGAAGAACGTGAAGAAGATCGTCGCCTGGTCGACGGCGGGCGTGCTGGTGGTCATCGCCGGCGTCGGCGGCGCGATCTACCTCAAGCTGAACGCCAACATCAAGTCCTTCGACGGCGACGCGATAGCCCGCAACCGTCCCCCGGAGGCGAAGGCCGACGCGGACGGCAACAAGCCGGTCAACATCCTGCTGATCGGTTCGGACAGCCGCGGCAAGAACAACGCGGACCTCGGCGGCGGCGAGGACGGCGGCGCCCGTTCGGACACCACGATCCTGTTGCACGTCTACGCCGATCACAAGCACGCCGTGGGGATCTCGATACCGCGCAACGCCAAGGTCGAGCTGCCGTCCTGCAAGCTGCCCAACGGCAAGTGGACCAAGGGCGGCAACACCGACCTGTTCAACGCCGCGTTCTCGATGGGCGGCAGCGACGACGGCAACCCGGCCTGCACCCAGAACACGGTGGAGAAGCTCACCGGTATCCGCGTCGACCACACCCTCGTGGTCGACTTCAACGGCTTCGCCTCGATGACCTCGGCCGTCAACGGCGTGGACATCTGTCTGCCGAAGCCGATCTACGAGGGTGACATCAACCCCAAGCTGAAGAAGAAGGGCGACCTCGTCCTTCCGCAGGGCAAGCAGACCGTGGAGGGCCAGAAGGCGCTCGACTACGTCCGGCTGCGGCACGGCATCGGCGACGGCTCGGACATCGGCCGGATGAAGCGCCAGCAGGCGTTCCTCGGATCGCTCGCCAGCAAGATCAAGAAGGACGGGATGAACCCCACCACCCTTCTGCCGCTGGCCGACGCCGCGACCAAGTCCCTGGTCGTCGACCCCGGCCTGGACTCCGCCGACAAGCTGCTCTCCTTCGGCCTGTCGCTGAAGAACATCGACATGCACGACCTCAAGTTCGTGACGGTTCCGTGGCGTTACCGCACCCAGGACCAGGACCTCGACCTGGTCCAGGCGGACGCCAACAAGCTCTGGGAGACCCTCAAGGCCGACCAGACCATCGACGGCCAGAACGCCACCGGCCAGCAGCCGGACGCCCCGGCCGACGGCACCAGCCCGGCCCCGCAGCAGCCCGCACCGCCCACCACCCCGGCCGCCCCGGCCGCGGACACCGCCAACTCGGCGATCAGGGTGGCGGTCTACAACGGAACGAGCGTCAACGGCCTGGCCGGCAAGGCGACCGAGCAGTTGAAGGGCGCCAAGTTCGCCGCCAGCACGGCGGGCCAGGCGGCGAGCACCAAGTACAGGACCACCACGATCGAGTACGGATCCGGGCAGAAGGCGAACGCCGAGAAGGTCGCCGCGCTGTTCCCGGGCGCCGGCCTGGAGCCCAGCAGCGCCCGGGGCATCTCGGTGATCGCCGGCCAGGACTTCGCCGCCGCGATGGGGATGGCCACCGGTGCCCCGGCCGGCGGCGGCGCGACGGCCGCAACCCCGGGCGTCCCGGCGCCCCCGCAGCCGCTGCCGACCACCATCACCAACGACGCCCGTTCCGCGGACGACGACATCTGCGCGAACACCAGCTACGGCAGCGGCGGCTGACCGCACCCACCGGATACCACGGGGACGACCCCCGGGCCGGCGTCCTCCGGGGCGCGCGGGCCCGGGGGTCGTGCCATGGTGGGCCTGGGGCCGTACGTCCCGGGGCCGAACGCCCCCGGGCGGGGACCCAGCGGTCACCGCGAAAGGCGGACCCATGCCCGAGATCGCCCTCCAGTTCGACATCGCCGCGCCCCGGGCCGTGGTGCTCGCCGCGCTCACCACGCACGACGGGCTGACCTCCTGGTGGACCACCGGCGTGGACCGGGACGGCGACGTCCTGCTGTTCGACTTCCCCGACGTCCCCGAGCCGTTCCGGCTGCGGGTGGAGCGGACCGACCCGGACCGGGTGGTGTGGACCAACGCCGGGTCCTTCCCGCCGCACTGGGCCGGCACCTGGATCAGCTGGGAACTGGCCGAGCTGCCCGCGGCCCCCGGCGTCCCCGCGGCCCCCGACCGGTCGGCGGCCCCCGAGGCCCCCGCCGCCCCGGACCGGCCCGCCGCGTCCGGGCGCACCCGGCTGCTGTTCCGGCACGGCGGCTGGCAGCCGGGCAGCGAGGAGGGCGTCCCGGCGGTGGCCGGCACCTGGGCCGAACTGCTGGTCCGGCTCAAGGACTAAGCGCAGAGCGGCAAGGTGCAGCCCTACTTCGTCACCGCGCACCGCCACGACGCCCCGTGAGCACTCCGTGAGCACCCCGTGGGCGCCCGGTGACGGCCCGGCGGCCGGTCGCCCGTCCATCCTGCAGCTGGACGCCGACTATCTGGAGGACGTGGCAGATCGCACATTTGCCGCCCTGGCCGAGCGGTCCGGACTGGCGGTCAGCCTCCCGGAGGAGGCCCT
>NZ_JBSHBN010000106.1:0-33181 GCF_053612025.1 Kitasatospora sp. NPDC054768 | reverse complement strand
CCCAACGGCGCGGGGGTCCCCGCGGGGGGGGCCCGGCCGCCGCGGGCCCGCTCGCCGCGCAGCAGACGGCGCAGCGCGGCGTAGCGGGAGAACCGCTCCCGGTTGGCCACCGAGGCCCGGTCCAGCTCCTCCATCAGCCGCCGGCTGCGGTGCTCCAGGTCCATCTCGTCCAGGATGCGGTCCACCTCGGCCAGTATCGAACCGTGCAACTGCCAGGCCTCCGGGTGCTCCTGGACCTTGCGCAGCAGCACCTGGGCGACGTTCTCCCGGCAGGCCCAGGCCGCCGCCAGCTCGGCGGTCAGCCTGCCCTCGGCCTCTTCGGCGTTGCGGCTCACCTGCGTGGTCACCAGCACCGCGTAGCTGACCATCGCGTCGCCCACGTGCGCCAGCAGCTCCTCCAGCCCCGACGCGACGTCCGGCGGGAAGAGCCGTTCGCCGGGCGCGCGCCGCTTGGCCAGGTCGGTCAGCGAGCGGGCCAGCACCCGGATCACCACGACGCAGATCTCCAGGGTGTCCAGCCCGGTGCGCAGCACCAGCCGGGACAGCAGCCCCTCGCTGATCCGCGGGTTGAAGCGCAGGCTGTCCTCCGCCTGGCGCAGCGCCGCGTCCACGTCGGCGATCGCCTGGTCCAGCCGCCGGGCCTCGTGCAGCCGTTCGGCGGCCCGGGCCACCGGGGTGGGGCGGCCCAGTTCCTCGGAGATGTCCAGGAGCAGCTGGCGGGCCCGCCGGGCGAGGTCCTCGATCGACTCCCCGGCGGTGTCCACCCAGACCGGCGGCGCGAACAGCAGGTTGAACAGCAGGCCGACGGCGGCGCCGATGAGCGTCTCCAGCACCCGGTCCCAGGCCTGCGAGGCCAGTTTGGTCACGCCCAGGATCAGCATCGCGCTGATCGCGACCTCCTGGACGAACTCCTCGACCCGGACGAACCGGCCGACGACCAGCGAGGCCAGGATGATCAGCCCGAGGCTCCACCAGGAGAGCCCGACCACGGCGCTGAACCCGATCGCGATCAGCACCCCGACCACCACCGAGTTGACCCGGCGGATGCTGGTCTTCAGCGTCGAGTAGACGGTGACCTGGACGACCAGCAGCGCGGTCAGCGGCGCCGTCAGCGGGGCGGGCTCGCTGCTCAGCTGCGTCGCCACCGCGTAGGCGATGGTGGCCGCCACGGTGGCCCGGACGGTCTGGACCACGAAGGGTTCTCGGGTGCTGCGGCGGACCAGGTCCGCGAGGGACTCCGGGAGAAGGGCCATGTCGCCCTTCTTTCCCCGCATCCGCCGTTCACACCGCTCCCGGGGCGCTCCGGCACCCGTACGCCCGCATCGGGCCGCGCCGGCGCGCCGCCGGTGACCGCTAGCTGTCGCGGTTGAAGCGCAGCTTCCAGGGGGCCAGCGCGGACTCGACCTGCACGCCCATGCTCATCTTCGAGGCGCCCTCGATCCGCTCCTCGAAACGGATCGGCACCTCGCGGATCGACAGGCCCTGCTTGACGACCCGGTAGTTCATCTCGACCTGGAACGAGTAGCCGTTGCTCTGCACGGTCGGCAGGTCGATGGCGCGCAGGGCGCTCGCGCGCCAGGCCTTGAACCCGGCGGTGGCGTCCCTGACCCCGAGGCTCAGGATCGCGTTGACGTAGAAGTTCGCCCAGGCGGACAGCGCCTTGCGGTGCCAGGGCCACTCCTCGGCGGTCGAGCCGCCGGGGACGTAGCGCGAGCCCAGCACCACGGCGGTGTCGTCGGCGAGCAGCGTCTCGACCATCACGGGTATCACCGAGGCCGGGTGGGACAGGTCGGCGTCCATCTGCACCACCACGTCGGCGCCCTCGTCCAGGGCCTTGGCCATGCCGGCCAGGTAGGCGCGGCCGAGGCCGTCCTTCTCGGTGCGGTGCAGCACGCCCACGGTGCCGCCGGAGTCCGCGGCCAGCTTGTCGGCGATCTCGCCGGTGCCGTCGGGGGAGTTGTCGTCGACCACCAGCAGGTGCAGGTTGGGCACCGGAAGCTCCGCGAGCATGCCCGCGAGGACCGGGAGGTTCTCCCGCTCGTTGTACGTGGGGACGACCACAACGACCTTGGGGGAGGCCTCGACCATGTTCTGTTTCCCTCGTGCCTGCTCCGGATGGGACCGTGCGAGTCTATCCGGCGTGTCGGCCTGCTCCCGCCCCGGCCGGGGCGGAAACCCGTTCGACCGCGATGGGCCGATGTGGGAGGCTGCCGCCGCCCTTTCCGAACGCCGACCCGGCGCCCTCCTTGACGATTCGTCGCAGCACCGCCCTGCCCGTCACCGCCCTGGTCCTCGCACTGGCCACGCTGACCGGCTGCGGCGCCGACAGCGCCGCTCCGCCGCAGGCCGCCCCTGCGACCGGAGCGTCCACCGGCTGAGCCGCCCCCGCTACGCCGTGCCGTAGACGGCGGCGAGGTTGTCCTGGGCCGGGCGGGCCCGGCCGGCCGGGCCGGCGGCGAAGGCGCGCAGGACGTTCTCGGTGACCTGGCGGACCAGGTCCCCGGCGTGCGCGTCGATGCCGTGGTCGGCCCTGCCGCCGCCGGGGCCGCGGGCGTCCAGCGCCTCGACCCAGCGCATCGTCCCGGTGGCGAACACCCCGGCGCCGCCCGGCACGGTGCAGTAGGCGGTGTCGGAGTGGGAGCGGCGGCCGTCGCAGACCACGGGGGAGTGGGCGATCACCTCGATCGGGCGGGGGGTGGGGAAGCCGGTGTCCACCCGGTCGTACTCGACCCCGACCAGGTGCGGGAACGAGGCCCCGGCCGCGACGCCCGTTCCCTCGAAGGCCCAGTGCCCGGGCGAGGTGACCACGTACGGGGCGTCCACCGGGTAGCCGTCGTAGATGACGCCGAGCATCGAGCTCTCCGGGTCGGCGCCCGGGCCGGCCCGGAAGTCGGTGGTCGCCGGGGCGCCCGACAGGTGGCCCGGGTCCTGTGCCCAGGCGTCCTTGTAGCAGACCACCGTGCGGTCCGGCCCGAGGTCGGTCGGCTCGAACCGGACCCGGCGGAAGCAGCAGTTGGCGCCCAGGATCGCCAGGTTGGTCCCGGCGTCGCGGGCGGCGACCACGTTGGCCCGCTGCTCGGGCGACCAGTACTCGTCGTGGCCGAGCGACAGGACGGCGGCGGCCCCGGTCAGCAGGCCGGGCTCGCGGGCCACGTCGATGCCGGTCGTGTAGGCGAGCGGCAGGCCGAGCCGCTCGGCGAGGGCGACCAGGGGCGCCTCGTAGACCAGGAACAGCCCGGCGCCGTGGTCGTAGTCGTACGGACGGTCGAAGACGGCCTTCAGCGAGCGGGTGGCCAGGCCGCCGGTCGGGCCGTTGTAGAGGCTGTAGCCGCCCCACTCGTTGTAGGCCTGCCAGGTCGCCGGGGCGCTCATGATCACGGTCCTGCCGGCGGTGCTCGCCGAGCGGACGGTGAGCGGGACGTAGCGCCGGCCGGAGCCGTCCTCGGCGTCCAGGCGCAGCAGGTAGGCGCCCTCGGGCCAGCCGGCGGTGTCCACCGCGAGGGTGCGCTGCCAGCCGGTCAGCACGGTGCGGGTCACCGGGTCCACGTGCGGCGCGGCCTGCCGGCTGCCCGGGACGTGCTCGCGGCGCCAGACCAGCCGGGCGCGGGCGCCGTCGTACCAGCCCATCCGGTAGGCGGAGACGGTGAAGGCCGCGGCCGGGGTGGAGACGTGCAGGCCGAAGGGCTCGCCGGGCAGGACGCTGACCCGGTCGGCGAAGCCCGCGATGGCGTCGTCCGGGCCGGGGTCGGTGATCTCCCAGTCGGGGTTGCCGGGGCGGGAGCGCTCGCTCGTCGGCCCGGTGTGCCCGTCGGCGGCCGGGCTGCCGGGGGTGCTCGGGGCGGAGGAGGCCGCCGTGGCCGCCGCGGCGGACGGCTGCGTGGCGGCGGCCGGGGCCGGGCGGGGGTGGCCGCAGGAGGTGACGGCGGCCGCCATCAGGCCCAGGCCCAGAATCCTGCGCCGGCTCGGCTCCGCCACCGCGACCTCCGTGTTTCCTCGTGCGTGCCCGTGTCCGGGGCCGTGGGCGCGTCGACCCGGTCGGTGGCGGCGCGCTGGGGGCCGCCGGCCCGGTGTGTCGGCCGCGCGGACATCCTCGCGTGTTTCGCGAGGCCCGTGCGGGCCGCCGCGCCGGGCCGCAGGCGTCGCCGGGCTCCGTGGGGGCGCCACAGGGGCGCTTCAGGGGCGCCCCTGGGCGTCGGCGAAGGCGGCCGGGACGGCCCGCGACCGGGCAGGGCCGTACGGGCGCACCCGGGTGTGTCGACCGGCGCGGTGGCCCGGCCCCGGCGGGCCGGTCCCCTAGCCTGACCAGGCGCGCCGTCCGGCGGCCGCAGGGGATCCGGAGCCGTCCGCGCCCGGCCGAGTCGTGGACAGGGGTGCACGTGGTTTCGTCGGGGTCGGCCGAAGCGGGGGCGGGGCAGGACTCCCGGCGCGGGCGGTTCCGGGCCTGGATGCTGGAGGGCCTGGCCGAAAAGGCCAAGCAGCACCCCGGCCCGCACGCCGAGGTTCCGCACGAGGAGGGCCGGCGCTGGTGGCGGGTCATGTGCCTGACCGGCCTGGACTACTTCTCCACGCTCGGCTACCAGCCCGGCATCGCCGCGCTCGCGGCCGGGCTGGTCTCGCCGCTGGCGACCATCGTGCTGGTGGCCGTCACCCTGCTGGGCGCGCTGCCGGTCTACCGGAGGGTGGCCCAGGAGAGCCCGCACGGCCAGGGTTCGATCGCGATGCTGGAACGGCTGCTGTCCTTCTGGCAGGGCAAGCTCTTCGTGCTCACCCTGCTGGGTTTCGCGGCCACCGACTTCATGATCACCATCACCCTGTCCGCCGCCGACGCCAGCGCGCACCTGGTGGAGAACCCGCACCTGCACGACGCGCTGACCGGCAAGCAGATCATGCTGACCATGATCATGATCGCGCTGCTCGGCGCGGTCTTCCTCAAGGGCTTCAGTGAGGCGATCGGCCTGGCCGTGGTGCTGGTCGCGGTGTACCTCTCGCTCAACGTCGTGGTGGTGGCCAACGGACTGTGGCACGTGTTCAGCGAGCCGCAGCTGTTCACCGAGTGGACGGACGCGCTGACCGTGGAGCACGGCAACGCGATCGCGATGATCGGCGTCGCGCTGATCGTCTTCCCGAAGCTGGCGCTCGGCCTGTCCGGCTTCGAGACCGGCGTCGCCGTGATGCCGCACATCGAGGGCGACCCGGACGACACCGAGGAGAAGCCCACCGGCCGGATCCGCGGCGCCCGCAAGCTGCTGACCACCGCCGCCGCGATCATGAGCGTCTTCCTGATCACCACCAGCTTCATCACCACGCTGCTCATCCCGCCGGACCAGTTCGAGCCCGGCGGCCAGGCCAACGGGCGGGCGCTCGCCTTCCTCGCCCACGAGTACCTGGGCAGCACCTTCGGCAGCGTCTACGACCTCTCCACGATCGCCATCCTCTGGTTCGCCGGGGCCTCCGCGATGGCCGGGCTGCTCAACCTGATGCCGCGCTACCTGCCCCGCTACGGCATGGCCCCGCACTGGGCCCGCGCGGTGCGGCCGACCGTCGTCGTGCTCACCCTGATCGCCTTCCTGGTGACCTGGATCTTCGACGCCAACGTGGACGCCCAGGGCGGCGCCTACGCGACCGGCGTCCTGGTGCTGATCAGCTCCGCCGCCATCGCCGTCACCATCGCCGCCCACAAGGCCGGGCAGCGCCGCTGGCGGGCCGGCTTCGCGGTGATCGCCGCGGTGTTCCTCTACACCACGGCGGTGAACATCGCCGAGCGGCCGGACGGGGTCAAGATCGGCGCCTGCTTCATCGCGGGCATCATGCTGGTCTCGTTCCTCTCCCGGCTCAAGCGCGCCTTCGAACTGCGCGTCACCGACGTGCTGCTGGACGACGTCGCGGAGCGGTTCGTCCGGGACTACACCCATCGCCCGCTGCGGCTGATCGCCAACGAACCGAACAGCCGCGACCTCGCCGAGTACCGTGACAAGATCCACCAGATCCGGCGGGACAACGACATCCCGGCCGAGGACGACCTGGTCTTCGTCGAGGTCACCGTGCTCGACCCGTCCGACTTCGAGGCCGAACTGACCGTGCGCGGCGAGGTGCTGCACGACCGCTACCGGGTGCTCACCCTGGAGAGCTCCAGCGTGCCCAACGCCCTGGCGGCCCTGCTGCTCCGGGTGCGCGACCTCACCGGGCAACAGCCGCACATCTACTTCGAGTGGACCGAGGGCAACCCGTTCGCCCAGTTCCTGCGGTTCTTCCTGTTCGGACAGGGCGAGATCGCCCCGGTCACCCGCGAGGTGCTGCGCGAGGCCGAGCCGGACCGCTCACGCCGGCCGGCCGTCCACGTGGGCTGAGCGAACCCGGCCGACGGCGGCCCGCACGGCGCGTCGGCCGGTCAGCGGTTCTGGTGGGATCTGCTCCACGCGGGGGCGACGAAGGCCACCAGGGCGACGGCGAAGACGATCTGCAGGATGTGGCGGATCCAGTCGATCCCCGAGGTGTGGCGGACACCGATCCAGCCGGAGACGGCGTTGCCGAGCCAGGCCCCGGCGGCGCCGAGCAGCATGGTCAGCCACCAGGGGATCGACTGCGGTCCGCGCAGGATGAGTTTGGCGATCACGCCCAGCACGAAGCCGATGAGCAGAATCCACAGGAGCTGGAACATCGCAGTCCACCTTCCGGGCGCACCCGGGCCGAAGGCCCGGTGCGCCGAATCGCCGATGACGCGGTTCGTCCCATGATCACCCGGATCGGGCGAACGGGCACGTCGACCGGAGACCGCGCAGGTCGGCGGCGTGCCACCGGACCGCTCCCGGCCGGGATGGGCGAGAACCCGCCGCAGGTCGGGCCGGAAATCCGCTGTCCGCCGTCGCGGCCGCACGGATAGGAATGGGCGGGCCGCGGACGTGCCGCGTCGCCGAGAGGAGCCGACCCCCGTGATTCGACTTCGTTCCGCCGCGCTGACCCTGGGCTGTGCCGCCGCCGCGCTCACCCTCACCATGGGGACGGCCCAGGCCGCGCCCGGCGACACCAGCACCAGCTGCTCCTCCTCGCTGACGCCGACCGGCTTCGTGGACGTCCAGTGGTGGAACAGCGCCGGCTGCGGCTCCGGGTTCACCCCGAACACCAAGAAGATCATGCAGCTCACCGGCTACCCGGTCGGCACCGTCGTCAACGCCTGCGCCTCGACCTGGCCGCCGGCCGGCTGGACGATCGTGAGCACCTTCCACAGCTCCGGCTGTCAGTACTCCGCGGTGCCGAGCCTGGAGAAGAACTCCTGGCAGCTCAAGCGCGTCTCCTGACGCCGACGCAGGATCCGGCGCCGACGCACGATCCGGCGCCGGGGCCCGAACCGGCGGCAGGGTGCCGGCACCGGCGAACGGTCCGGCACCCGTGAACGACCCGGCGCCGGCGTACGGCCCGACCGCGGGCCGGGACCTCAGAGGTCCCGTACCGCCGTGACGGCCTCGCGGACCCGCGGGTGCGGATCCTCCGCCAGGCCGTCCAGCAGTTCGGCGACGCCCGGGGTGGACCAGCGGCCGACGGCCCGAACCAGGTCCTCGCGCACCTCCGGGGCCGGGTGGGAGGCCAGCCGGGCGAGCCGGTCCACCGGGCCGCGCCGGCGCCGTCCGAACCAGTGCAGCGCGGAGCGCAGTTCGGCCGGGTCGCCCGGTTCGCCGGCCGCCGCGATCCGCGCGAGCAGCACGGGCACGGGCGGCGGCGGGCCGTCCAGCGGGTGCGGGTGGCGCTCGCGCAGCCGACGGCCGCCGTACTCGCCGTAGATCCGGCAGCCCTGACAGGTGCAGGGCCGGGTGCCGTGGGCGCCCGGCACGTAGCGCCAGCCGGTGACCTGCGGCACGGCGCGGACCCGGTGCACCTCGCGGGCGCCCACCGCGCGCGGCAGGAACACCTCCCAGCCGCGCGGGTCGGCCAGTGCGCCGATCCGCCGGACCGCCTCGGCCGCGCGCAACGGCTGCTGGACGCCCCGGGCCCGGTCGCGGTAGTGGCCGGCCAGGACCTCCTGCTCGTCGTCCAGCCGGAGGTGCACCGCGACCAGTGCGCCCTTGGGGCCGAACCGGGCCAGCTCGCGCAGCCACTGGTGGGTCAGTGGGTACGAGGGCAGCACGGGGAAGCAGTACACCCCGCGCGCGCCGCCCTGGCCCCGGCTGTCGGCGCGGATCCCGGCGCGGCGGATGCGCGGCGCGTTCGCCGCGGCGGTCAGGTGCACGAACATCGCCATGGGGCGCGATCCCAGCGAGCGACCGTCGGTGCTCCGAGCGATTTTCCGGGTGCCACCGCCGGGCGGGGAGGCGGTCCGGCGGTCCGGGGAGGCCCCGCGGGTCAGGCGGTGTCCGCGCGGCGCTCGATCAGGGCGGCCAGTCCGTCCAGGATGCGCTCCAGGCCGAACTCCAGCGCCTGGTCGCGGCCGCCCGGGTCGGCCATGGCGGCGGCGACCGCGGGGAAGCGGTCGGCGTGCTCCTGGACCACGGTGCCGAGGGCGGCGAGGAGTTCGGCCTCGGGGGTGGCGGCCGGCCCGGCGGCGCGGGCCTGCGCGGCGATCCCGCGCACGTGCCCGGTGAGCAGGACGGCGGCGTCCATCCGTTCGGGGCCGGTCAGCCCGTGGCCGTCGAGTGCCGTCACCACCCTTTCCAGCCAGGCGAGTTCCTTCGGGCCGATGACCCGCGCGCCGACGGTGGCGTCCAGCAGCCACGGGTGGCGGGCGAAGGACTCGGCCAAGTGATGTGCCCAGGCGGTGAGTTGATCCCGCCAGTCGGCACCCTCCGAGGCGTGCGGGGGCGCTTCGACGGCCGACTCGACCATCAGGGCGATCAGTTCGGCCTTGCCGGGGACGTAGCGGTAGAGCGACATCTTGGTGAAGTCGAGCAGTCCGGCCACCTTCTGCATGGAGACCGCGGCGAGCCCCTCCGCGTCGGCGACCTCGACCCCGGCCGCGGCGATCCGCTCCAGGCTCAGGGCCGGCTTCGGCCCCCGGGTGGGTCTGGCCGGCGGCCCCCAGAGCAGTCGCACCGTGTCGTTCGCCGCCTCGGCCATCATCCGCTCCGTCCTGGGCCGCGGCCTGGGGGGTTGTCCTTCCAGGCCAACTGTGTCTACCGTACACAGCAACAAACAGTGTCCGCGAGACACAGTTTTCTGATTCCCGGACGGAGTGGTTTCCATGAGCACCAAGGTCCTGATCTCGGGCGCGAGCATCGCCGGCCCCGCGCTGGCCCACTGGCTGGGCCGGTACGGCTTCGAGGTGACCGTCGTCGAGCTGGCCCCCGCACTGCGCGACGGCGGCCAGGACGTCGACTTCCGCGGCCGCACCCACCTGACCGTGCTGGAGCGGATGGGAGTCCTGGAGGAACTGCGCACGCTCGGCACCGGCGGCAGCCCGATGACCTTCGTGGGCCCCGACGGGCGCCGGCTGCTGCACCTGCCCGCCGAATTCGCCGGCGGCGACCTGGAGGTCCCGCGCGGGGAACTCGCCCAACTGCTCCACCGGCACAGCAGCGCCCGCGCCGAGTACGTCTTCGGCGACTCGGTCACCGCACTGGAGGAGAGCCCGAACGGAGTCCGGGTCACCTTCCGGCACGCGGCGCCACGCGAGTTCGACCTGGTGATCGGCGCCGACGGGCTGCACTCCACCGTCCGCCGGCTCGCCTTCGGCCCCGAGCGGCGCTACATCCGCCACCTCGGCTACTACGCGGCCACCTGGCAGCTGCCCAACGACCTCGGGCTGCCGACGGGCGCGGTCGGCCTCAACGTCCCCGGCCGGCTGATGTCCGTCGGTGCCGCCCACCGCGACCCGGGCCGGGCCGGCGCGTTCTGCCTCTTCGCCTCGCCCGAGCTGCGCCACGACCGCCACGACCCGGCGCGGCAGAAGGCGCTGGTCCGGGCCGCCTTCACGGGCCTCGGCTGGCGGGTGCCGCAGCTGCTGGAGAGCCTGGACGCCGCCCCCGAGCTGTACTTCGACTCGATCAGCCGCGCCGACGTGCCCGCCTGGTCGACCGGCCGGATCGCCCTGATCGGCGACGCCGCCTGCGGGGCGACCATCGGCGGCATGGGCACCGGCACGGCGGTGGTGGCCGCGTACGTCCTGGCGGGCGAGCTGGCCCGGGCGCGCGGCGACCACCAGGCCGCCTTCGGGCGGTACGAGCAGCTGCTGCGCGGCTACGCGCAGGGCTGCCAGAAGGGCGGGGACCGGACCGGGCCGTTCCTCGCCCCGCGCACGGCCGCGGGCCTGCGGTTCCGCAACGCGCTGCTCAACCGGCGCTGGGCGCTGGAGCGGATGCTGGAGCTGGGAAAGCGGGTCAGCAGCGTCGAACTGCCGGACTACGAGCGCGACTCGCGCCGTCCGAGGGAACTCGCCGGCTGACCGGGGACACCCGGTGCGGCACCAGGAGCCTCCACCCGGACGGTCCCGCGAGTCGATCGTGCGACGGCCGCGCCCTCCCGGGTGGCCGGCGGACGTAGGACGGACATGCGGCGGGCCACCGCTGGAAGAACGTTCTACGAGCGGCGGCCGCCCCCGCCCCCGCCGACCCTCCGACGAGATGACCGCCTTCGCGTCCGGCGCTGTGAACGGCGGCGATCCGGGTGCCTTCTACGCGGGCCCGTGCGTGACCTTCGGTGTCGCGGACGACCAGGGCGCGGACGCGGTCCTGCACGATCCGAACGCGATCGTCCCGCGGAACGTGTTCGGCCAGGAGGGCTGGTTCTGCACCTCCCCGGTCGCCGAGGCGGACGTCCGGAGCCACGGCTTCCTGCCGATGGTCTCCTTCGCCTGCGGGACGACCGTGCACGCGTGATCCCGTCGGGGGCGTGGTGCCGGGGGATGTGCGGCCGGGGTGCGGTCCGGCGGACCCGGTGTCGGGAACGTGTTCGCGGGCCGGGGCCCAAGGTCCCACCCGTTCGGCCCCTTGGCCCCTGGCGATCGGGGCCGCCGCGAGCGATGCTGCCGGTACCGGCCGGGACGATCCGCGTCCGGTCGGAGCAGGATCGTTGGACGAGGTGAACCGGCGTGCGGCATGCCACCGTCGAATCCGTGATGACCAGCCCCGTCGTCCTGGTCTCCCCCGAGACCGGATTCCGGGAGATCGTGACGCTGCTGAGCGAGTACGACATCACCGGCGTGCCGGTGGTGGACCCGGAGGCGCGCCCGCTCGGCGTCGTCTCGGAGGCCGACCTGCTGCGGACCCTGGCCGCGCAGGAGGACCCGGCCAGCCTGCTGCCCGCGCCCGAGTCGGCGCAGGCCGGCCCGAACGGCGAGGTGACCGCGGCCGATCTGATGACGGCGCAACCGGTCTGCACCACACCGGACACCAGCATCGTCGCGGCGGCGCGGCTGATGAGCCGGCACGGCCTGAAGCGGCTGCCGGTGCTGGACGAGGAGGGGCGGGTCATCGGCATGGTCAGCCGCGGCGACCTGCTGCGGGTGTTCCTGCGCGAGGACGTGGTGATCCGGCGCGAGATCGTCGAGGAGGTGCTCGGCCGGATCGACGGGGTCAGCCCGGCGCAGGTCGGGGTGGAGGTCAACCAGGGGCGGGTGGTGCTCAGCGGCACCGTGCCCGAGCAGCACCTGGTGCCGATCGTGCTCAACCTGTGCCGCTCGGTGGACGGGGTGGTCTCGGTGACCGACCGGCTCGGGGCCGAAGGGGCGGCGCCGGTCGGCTGACCGGCCGCGCCGTCCCCGATTCGCACGTTCGTCCCGGACCCGAACGATCCGCTTCGCATACTGCGGAGGGTATCGGGTAACTCACCCTGTGTGCCCGTCAGTGCGGACTGCCGGGACGGCGGAGTTTCGGGGAGGCGGCCGTGGCAGTCGTGTTCGACGCGGACTTCACTTCGACCAGTCAGTGGATCGCCGGGCGCAGCAGCGCCTATCCCCGGATGGGGCCGACCAACCGGAGCGACCACAAACTCGACTACCTCAACCGCGACTACTGCCCCGACGGCGTGTTCGCGGCGGTCCGGCGGCACAGCGGCGGGCTGTGGAGCTGCAACCTGCTGACCACCGAGGGCAGTCCGGACGGCTTCCAGCTCCGTGCCGGGGACGTGCTGTCGGCGAGCGTGACACTGCCCGTCGAACTGGGTGCCTGGCCGGCGATCTGGACCTGGCGGGACGGCGGCAACGAGGTGGACGTCTTCGAGTACCACCCGGACAACCCCGACCTGCTGGAGATCTCCAATCACGTTCGGGGCGGCTACCGGTACTGGCACGGCGCGGGCTCCGGGATCGGGCCGGGGGCGACCTTCGATCTGCGGGTGGTGCTCGGCGCGAACTCGGTGGACTGGTACGTGGAGGACGAGCTGGTCTACGCGGACCTGCACGGCGTCGGGTCCGGGTGGCACGCGTACCTGATCGTCAACATGTCGGTGGCGGACGGGACGTACCACGACCGGCCGCCCTACGGCGGGCCGGACCGGCTCAGCTGGGTCTGCCGCGGCCTCCGGGTCGAGCGCTGAGCGGGCGGGCGCTGAGCGGGCGGGCGCTGAGCGGGCGGGCGGGCTCACGGGTGCCCGAGGTGACGGCGCTCCGTGGGGCTCCTGCGGCTCGTGGGGTGCCTACGGTTCGCGGGGTGCGAAGGCGGCGGTGATCGGGCCGCGCGGGGCGTACCCGCCGCGCGGGTCGAGCGGGGTGAGCAGGGTGTGCGGATCGCGTGGGCCGTACAGGCCCTGCGGACCGTTCTGGCCGTTGTGGCCGTACAGGCCGTTCGCGCCCGGTGGGCCGGGCCGGCCGGAACGCTGGAACCAGACCGCCCGGCGGTGCGGGCCGATGTGGGCGGGGTCGGTCACGTACAGGTCGTCGCGCGGGGCTCGCTCGTTGCCCGGGGCGAGCGCCGCGTCCACGGCGCGGTCGGCGATCGCGCGCAGCAGCGCGGCGGCGGTGGTCTCGGCGGCGGCCGGCGCGATGGCGAGGGCGGTGAGCTCGACCCAGAGCGCGGTGGTGACGTAGCCGATCGGGGAGTGGCCGAGCGCCGGGACGGGGCGCGGGTCCGGGTGGCGCCGCAGCACCCCGGCGGCGACGAGCTGCTCGGGGGAGCGGTCGTCGTCCGGTGGTCGGAAGGCCGTGGGTGGCTGGTGAGTCGTGGGCCACTGGGGGTGGGACACGGGCGGCGGATGGTGGGTCACGAGCGGCACGCTACCCCGGTGGGCGCCGCGCCGGGCGCCGGACCGTTTTCTCAGGCTTCCCTCATGCCGCTTTCACCGGTGGCGGGCGCACGATGGTGGTAGGCGCTGCTCACCTCGGCGGGCCCCGACGGGGCCGGAGGAGGAGGTCCTGATGAGGTACTGGCACGGACACGGCCACGTCGTGGGTGGCTGGGGCATGGGGCTGATGGCGTTCGGGACGCTGCTGCTCCTGGTGATCGTCGTGCTCCTGGCCGTGGCCCTGTTCCGCTACTTCTCGCGCTCGCGGCAGCCGATCCCGCCCGGTCGGGCGGCTCCGGGCACGGGCGGATCCGGGGCGGGAGGCCCGCAGGGCTGGGGCCAGGCGGGGCAGGGGAGCCAAGGGGGCTGGGGGACGCCACCGGAGCAGGTGCTCGCGGAGCGGTTCGCGCGGGGTGAGATCGACGCGGAGGAGTACCGGCACCGACTGGAGACGCTGCGTTCGGCGAACGGGCCGGGCGGCGATTGACCCCGGTGCCGATCGGTCCGGCGGCGATCGCCCCCGGGACGACACGGAGCGGGCCTGCCGCACTGCGGGTGCGGCGGGCCCGCTCCGTCGCCGGGGGCGGGGCCGTGGTCGGCCGGTCGGGGGGGCTCGGTGACCGGCCGACGGCCGGGTGCCTACTCGACGACCAGCTCGACCGGGATGTTGCCCCGGGTGGCGCGGGAGTACGGGCAGACCTCGTGCGCCTGCTTGACCAGCAGCTCGCCGGTCTCGCCCGCGAGGGACTCGGGCAGCTCGACGCGCAGTACGACGGCGAGGCCGAAGCCGGCCCCGTCCTTGCCGATGGACACCTCGGCGGTCACCGAGACCTCGCTGGTGTCCACCCGGGCCTGCCGGCCGACCAGGCCGAGGGCGCTGGCGAAGCAGGCGGCGTAGCCGGCGGCGAAGAGCTGCTCGGGGTTGGTGCCCTGGCCGCTGCCGCCGAGCGCGGGCGGCATGGCGAGGGCGAGGTCCAGCTGTCCGTCGGAGCTGACGGCACGGCCCTCCCGGCCGTTGGCGGTGGCGGCTGCGGTGTAGAGCGCGTCCATGGTGGCGTCCCTTCAGGTCCTGGGTGTTCCTGCGGCCGGTGGTCCGGGCGGTTGCCGGTCCGGCGTGCTTCGCGGCGGCCGCTGGGTCGGCGCTGCGTCACGACCAGTAGAGCACGCAATTCAATAGCGCACAACTCAATGGCGTGATGGTGATCGGTACCATGGGTCCATGACCACCCATTCCGGCATGGCCGACGAGGAGCTGCTCCGCCTCGACCGGCAGATCTGCTTCTCGCTCAACGCGGCCTCCCGCGCCTTCGGAGGCGTGTACCGGGTGCTGCTGCGGGACCTCGGGCTGACCTACCCGCAGTACCTGGTGATGCTGGTGCTGTGGGAGGAGGGCGAGCTGCCCGTCAAGCGGATCGGCGAGCGGCTGCGACTGGACTCCGGGACGCTCTCCCCGCTGCTCAAGCGACTGGAGGCGGCCGGACTGGTGTGCCGCGAGCGGAGTGCGGAGGACGAGCGGTCGGTCACCGTCCGGCCGACCCCCGAGGGGTCGGCGCTGCGTGAGCGGGCCGGGCAGGTCCCGCGCCGGCTGCTCGCGGCGACCGGGCTGCCGGTCGAGGACCTGGCCGCGCTGCGCGGACTGCTGGACCGGGTCACCGCCGCGCTGGACGCGGCGGAGGTGGAGCCGGCTCCGTAGGGGGTGAAGCGGCCGGTGTCCGTGCGCGGCGGCGGTGCGGCGGTGCGGCGGTGCGGCGGCTCGCCGGGTGGGCCGGTGGATCGGTGGATCGGTGGGCCAGTGGGGTGGGCCGGTGGGCCGGGCCGGTGGGGCGTGGGAGTCGGGGGTGCGGTCGTGGGGCTTGTCAAGCCACCCTCCCACATCCTGTGATCTGGGTCACATTGTTGCCCCTCGGGCCGGGCTCGTGAGGGCGAAGCGGCAGGTCAGCCACGCTGTTCGGAAGTGAACGGAAACGTTCGGCAATTGTCCGCCCGATCCGGTCAACAACCCGGAGCTCCCGGACGGTTACACCACGAGCCCCCAAGGGGCCGTCGGCGTGCCACCCGGTGGGCCGGCCAGCCGACCGATGAAAGGGGGGCCGCGTGAGCACTCCCGGGCCGGGCGAGGAGCGGGGCCTGCGAGCCGACCCGCTCGGCGACCTGCCGAACGACTTCGAGGCCTTCTTCACTCGCGAGAACTCCGGGTACCTCCGTTACGCCCAGCAGCGCCTGCGGCACCGTGAGGACGCCCAGGACGCCGTCCAGAACGCGGGCGCCACGCTCTACAAGAACTGGCGCCGGGCCCTGGCCAGCCCCGATCCGCAGGCCTTCGCCTTCAAGATCGTCAAGGACGCGGTCGTGGACGTGCTGCGCGAGCGCCGCCGCACCGAACGCAAGCGACTGCGGGTGATCGCCCAGCGCCGTCCCGACACCAGCCAGGACGAGCTGAACGAGCTCGCCGAACTGGACGCCCTGGACTGGGCGATGGAGGAGCTCGCGCGGGCCGCCCCGGTCCAGGCCGATGTGGTCCGGCTGCGCCAGGCGGGACTGTCCTACCACGACATCGGACGGTCCCTCGGCATCGCGCACACCACCGCCCGCACCTACTACAGCCTCGGACGGCGCCACCTGGAGTACCTGTTGGAGCACCCGGACGACGACGGGGCGCGGACATGAAGGTCGTGGACCTGCTGCGCGTGCACGCCGGTGAGCTGGCCCGGGAGTTCGACGACCACGATCCGGTGGACTTCACGCGCAGGCTGGCCGAGCGGCTCGCCGCCGTTCGACGGCCCGCCCCGGCCGCGCGCGAACGCCCCGCCAGGCCGCCCGCCGGTGCCCGGCCGCCGCACGCGCCGGCCTCGGGGCCGAGCCCGGGACCGGCGGCGGGGACGGGGACGGGCGCCGGGCTGGGCACGGGCGCCGGGGCGGGCGCCGGCTCCGGTCCGGGGGCGGGACCCGGTCCCGGGGCGCTCCCCGGGCAGACCCGGTGGGCCGGAGGACGGGCGGAGCTGCGGCGCGACCTGCGGCACCTGTGCGTGGGGGTGGCGGGCGCGGTGGAGCCGGGCGAGCTGGCCCTGGATCTCGAACTCGCCGAGAAGACCGCCTTCCGCACCCTGGGCTGCCTGCTGTACGGCATGGGCCGCACGGCGGACGGCGTCTTCTGGTGGCGGATAGCAGCCCAGTACGGGGACCAGCTGGCCGTGCACTGCCTGGCGGTGCACTACACGGCCGAGGGCGAGCGGTGCGACGCGGCCCACTGGGCGGCCCAGGCCCAGGACCTCAGCGCCCCGGGCCGGCTGCCGGAGTTGGCGCCGGACGTCCGGCCGGGCGGGGCGGCGGAGCTGGCGCGGGTGCTCGCGGAGCGCTACGACGGCGAGATCCTGCTGACGGTGCGGGAAGCGGTCACGGCGCGGCCGGGGGCCGACCCCGGGCGGCTGGCGGTCCGGGCGGTACGGGGGCGGGGAGTGGTGCGGATCCGGTGACCGGGTGCGGCTGCCGGGGCGGCCGGTGTGGGGGCGCGTGCCGGGCTGGGGCGGGGGAGCACGCGTGCCGAGGGGCGGGGCCGGAGGCTGGGGGCGGGCCGGGGGCCGGGGGAGGGCAGGGGGTCAGGTGAGCCCGGAAACGGCGGCGCCCAGGTACTCCGCGCCGAGCAGCAGCGGGACGACGACCATGATCGCCGCGTTGTGGGTGGCCGTCCAGGCCCGCAACTCGCCGAGGGAGCGCCGCGCGCGGCCGTCGGCCCGCAGGTGGACCGCGAAGGGCACCAGGGTGCCCAGCGAACCGAGCAGCACCAGCACGGCGGCCGCCATCGCCGCTTCCCAGCCACCGGTCGGGGCGGCGGCGATGGAGGCGGCCCCGCCGACGGCCGGGACGAGGGTGTTCGGACGGGTCACGACCAGGACCACGGCGAGACCGGCGGACCGGGCGGCGGACAGCCGGTCGATCGAGAGCAGCCAGACCGGCGGCGCGGTGACCCGGCCGGGGCGCGGCCGCTGGCGCCACTGCCGGGCGGCCAGCAGGAGGAGCACGACACCGAGGGCGAGCTTCAGCCAGGACGGCCAGGTCGGCGCGGTGCGGGTGGGGTTCCACGCGGTTCCCGCCGCCACGACGGCGGCCACCACCGCGGTCAGGCCGAGCAGCCAGCCGGCCGTGAAGGCGACCCCGTTGGCCCGGCCGCGCGGTGAGGCGAGGATCAGGAGCAGGGCGATCAGCGGCAGCGGGGAGAGCGCGACCGCCACCGCGGAGGCCAGCATCGGGCCGATCGCCTCGCCCATCCCCGCACCTGCCCTTCCCGCCGCCGGGCGCCGTCCGCCATTCAGCTACCGACGGGCGGGCGGCGCACGGCCGGTGCCGCCGTTCGGGTGAGGGTGGAGCGGAGCGCGGGTTCGGGCGGGTGCGGGGATGGGCACCGAAGGGTGCCGACGGGCGGGTGCGGGCGGAGCGTGAGGCGGAGAGCGACGGAGGGCCGCCGCACCACCGGGGTGCGACGGCCCTCCGCGGGCACGGGCTGCGTCAGTCGGTGCCGGACTCGATCGCCGCGTGGTCGAGCGCGGTGGGGTCCTTCTCGTCACCGGTGCCGGCGGCGATGGGAGCCGCGCCGCCCGGGGCGAGCTCGCCGATCAGGCCGCTCCACGGCGCCAGCTGGCCGTGCACCGCGTACTGCTCCAGCTTGCTGCGCGAGTCGGCGATGTCGAGGTTGCGCATGGTCAGCTGGCCGATGCGGTCGTCCGGGACGAACGCGGCGTCGACGCTGCGCTCCATCGACAGCTTCTCCGGGTGGTAGCTGAAGTGGGGGCCCTGGGTGTCGAGGACCGAGTAGTCCTGGCCGCGCCGCAGCCGCAGGGTGACGCTGCCGGTGACCGGGTGGCCGATCCAGCGCTGGATGCTGTCCCGGAGCATCAGCGACTGCGGGTCGAACCAGCGGCCCTCGTACAGCAGCCGGCCGAGCCGCCGACCCTGGGTGTGGTACGTGGCGATGGTGTCCTCGTTGTGGATGGCGTTGAGCAGCCGCTCGTAGGCGATGTGCAGCAGCGCCATGCCGGGGGCCTCGTAGACGCCCCGGCTCTTGGCCTCGATGATGCGGTTCTCGATCTGGTCCGACATGCCCAGACCGTGTCGGCCGCCGATGGTGTTGGCCTCGTGCACCAGGTCGACGGCGCTGGCGAACTCCTGGCCGTTGATCCGGACCGGGCGGCCGAACTCGAACTCGACGGTGACGTCCTCGGTCAGGATCTCGACCTCGGGGTCCCAGAAGGCCACGCCCATGATCGGGCTGACGATCTCCAGGGAGGTGTCCAGGTACTCCAGCCGCTTGGCCTCGTGGGTGGCGCCCCAGATGTTGGCGTCGGTGGAGTAGGCCTTCGCGGCGGAGTCCCGGTAGGGCAGGTCGCGCTCGGCGAGCCACTCGGACATCTCCTTGCGGCCGCCGAGCTGGTCGACGAACGCCTGGTCCAGCCACGGCTTGTAGATCCGCAGGCTGGGGTTGGCCAGCAGGCCGTAGCGGTAGAACCGCTCGATGTCGTTGCCCTTGTAGGTGGAGCCGTCGCCCCAGATGGAGACGCCGTCCTCCTGCATGGCGCGCACCAGCAGGGTGCCGGTCACCGCGCGGCCGAGCGGGGTGGTGTTGAAGTACGTCTGCCCGGCGGAGCGGATGTGGAAGGCGCCGCAGGCGAGGGCGGCCAGGCCCTCCTCGACCAGCGCGGCCCGGCAGTCGACCAGCCGGGCCTGCTCAGCGCCGTACGCGCGGCCACGGGCCGGGACGTCGGCGAGGTTCGGCTCGTCGTACTGGCCGATGTCGGCCGTGTAGGCGTAGGGGAACGCACCGTGCTCGCGCATCCACGCGACGGCGACGGAGGTGTCCAACCCACCGGAGAATGCGATGCCGATCCGTTCACCGACCGGCAGCTTGCTCAAGACCTTCGACATGGATGCACCCTTGACCCGCATAGCAGGCCCCTGATCTAGCGATGTGTGACGGGATTCGGCGTAATCGATCCGATGCCCGAACTCTGGCATAGATTTGCAGAGTAATGCAAGAGCATACGAAAGCCTGGATGGCTGCAGGGGGCTGTTCGGCCGCCGCGCATCGGGCGGTGATCCGGCCGACTTGCTTGGCCGGACGGGTAGTTGGGGCCGATCAGGGGGTCGGGGCGGGTGCCCGGGTGCGCAGCCAGGCGGTACGGGAGGCGAGTGCGCCCAGCCCGAGGGCGACCAGGTGGCCGGCGTCGGCCAGCTGCTGATCCAGCGCCCAGGCGGCGGCCAGGGCCACGGCGAGCGCCGACAGTCCGAAGCGACGCAGCGGACGCGGGCCGAGCGCGAGGAGGCAGGCACCGGTGGCGACCAGGCCGTAACTGATGCCCACGTCCCGGGCGCGGGAGAGCGCGCCCGGGATGCGGGCCGTCACCATCACCCACATGGCGCCCTCGGTGAGCAGGGTGGCGCCCAGGTGCCCGAAGACGAAGACCGCACCGGCCCGGGCCGGGCCCCAGCGCCACTCGGCCAGGCCCAGGACGACGGCGACCGCCGCGATCCCCGCCCAGGACGGAACCCCGTCGACCACGAGGCCACTGGTGAACAGGGTCCACCACTTGCCCACTTCCATGTGATGGACGTTGCTGCTGTTGTGCCGCACGAACCGGGCCCGCTCGGCATGGCCCTGGCTCGCCAGCCAGGAGGCCGTCACGGTCAGCAGCAGGACGTACGCCGTGGTGAGGCGCAGCCGGACGGCGGCTCTCGGCGCCGGGTGCCGGGAAGCCGCAGGGCCGGTCGGTGTCCTCGTGGCGAGGCGATCGCTCATCGTGCCTGGTGCCCCTGTTCGGCGGTTCCCGGAACCGGCTCGCCCGGTGCGCGGCGGGGAAGGCGGCGGCCGGGACGGTCCGAGCGTCAGCGTACGCGAACGGCCGGAAGGCGCCGGGGCCGGAGGCGGGGTGCCGGGAGGTGCGGTTCTCTCGTGCGGCCACGCCGTGGTGGCAGGTCGTTGCGGGTGGCGGGCGACCCGGCGACCCGGCGACCGGTGGTGGGTGGCGGCGGGGCCGGGCGGGGGCGAGGGTGAGGGGGATGGTGAGGAGTGTCGCGAGGAGGCGTCGATGGCCGGCAGCACCGCCAAGGGCCCCGAGGCACACCGGTGGGCGCGTGCCGCCCACGCGGTGTGGGCCTACGTCCGGCGCGCGCCGGGGACCTACATCTGGCTCGCGATCCTGCTCGTCACCACGCAGGTGATCCGGCACGTCGATCCGGCGACCGCCGACCGCATCCTGGAGCGGCGTTCGACCAACCTCCACCACCTCCAGGTCTCGCCGGTCCGTGTCCTGGTGACCAGTGCCCTGTGGATCGCGGGCGGCGGCTGGCTGTCCTACTTCCTGCTGTACAACCTCTTCCACGTGCCCGCCGAACGATGGCTCGGCACGCTGCGCTGGATCTCGGTGGCGGCGCTCGCGCACGTCGGCGCCACGTACCTCAGCGAGGGCGTGCTCGGCTGGGCGATCCACCACGGGCTGGCCTCGCCGAGCGCCGTCTACACCCTGGACTACGGCGTCAGCTATGCGCTGGCCGGTGTGGTCGCGGTACTCACCTATCTGATCGTCCGGCCCTGGCGGTACCTGTACGCGGCCGGGGTGTTGGTGGTCTACGGACTGGGCGTGCTGCAGAGCCGGGACTACACCAGCATCGGCCACTTCAGTGCGGCCCTGATCGGCTTCGCCTGCTACCCGCTGACCCGCGACCGCCCGGGTTCCTTCGACCCGGTCGCCTCGGCCCGCACGGTCTGGCGGCGGGCGCGCCGACGGTGACCGACGGCGGCCGATGGGACGGGTCGGCGGGCGGTTTTGCGGGGCCGCCCGCCGACCGGGCGGGTGGCGGGACGACTACCGGCCGAATCGCTGGGACACGCAGAGGATGTTGCCTTCGCTGTCCTTGAACCAGGCCGCGCGCATGCCCTCGCCCTCGGCGACGCCGTTGACGGTCTTCAGACCGGGGAAGTCGTACTCCTCGAAGGTGATGCCGCGGTCGCGGAGGCCGGCCATCTCGGTGTCGAGGTCGGCGACCTTGAAGCTGGCCAGGGTGTGGGCGGCCTGACCCCCGCTGGGGGTGTGGTAGACGGTGACCTGGGTGCCGCCGGTGTCGCAGACGAACTCCTCCTCACTCTCCTCGGCGAGCTTGAGACCGAGGGTGTCGGTGTAGAAGGCCTTGGCGCGGGCGAGATCGGCGGCGGGGATGACTGCTTGCAGCGGAGCGTCTCCAAGCATGATGTTTCGCCTCCTCCCTGTCACCAGGCTAGGGATGTGCGGGCGGTACCGCCCGGTGGGCGCGGAACGGCTTCGGACTGTGCGCGGGAGGTTGCCGGACGTCATGCGGGGCCGGCCTCCGGAGCGAGGTGACCTCGGCGGCGCGGGCGAAGTGAGGCCTTCACCCGGGGTGGCCGGCCGGCCGCGGAGGTGTCACCGGCCCCGTGGCCAGCCGTGCGGCACACGTTCCAGTACTCCCGCACCGAACAGCTCGTACAGCGGCAGGGCCTCCAGGTGGACGTAGCCGATGTGACAGTCGCAGACCGGCAACGGGCAGGCCCGCGCCCGCAGTCGGGTGCGGTAGCTGCCGTCGTACAGGTTGCCGAGGACGTCCCGGACGAAGTGGCAGCGGCGCACCGTGCCGTCGCCGTCCACCGACAGCACGGACTCGCCGGTGCGGCACGGCAGCCCGGCGCTGGGATGGGCGTGCCGGCTGTAGCCGAAGTGCGGGTCGAGAGCGGCCCATCGGGCGGCCTCGGCGTCGGTGTAGTCGAGGCCCTCGGCGGCGTTGACCCACAGGTAGACGTCCTCGGAGAGCTCGGCGCGCAGCCGGCCGGCCTCGTCGAGGTGCTCGGGTTGGCCGACGACGCCGACGCTGTACCGCACACCGAGTGCGTCCAGCTCGCGGCACTTGGCGAGGAAGCGGTCACGGGTGACCTGGCCGGGATGGAAGGTGACCCAGAGGGCGAGGGCGTCGAGGTCGGCCTCGGCGAGCCAGCCCGTGCGACAGCTGAGGTTGGTCTGGATCGCGACGCGGCGGACGTGCGGCAGGCGGCTCAGCTCGGTCAGCGCGCGGCGGTACCAGGACCGCACCAGCCCCTCGCCCCAGGGCGTGAACAGCAGCGACAGGGTGTCGCCGGTGCCCGCGCGCCCGGCGGCCCAGCCGGTGAAGCGCTCCAACGCGGCCCGGTCGGCCCGCAGTTGTCCGGGGCTGTCGCGCCGCTTGGCGAACGGACAGTACGGGCAGTCGTAGTCGCAGGAGGAGAGCGGACCGCGGTAGAGCAGGGTGAGGTCCCGCGCGCCGTCCTCCTCCGGCGGCGAGGCGGAGGGCATGCCGAGGAAGGTCATTTCGCCTCGTACGCCGCCATCAGGGCCCGGACCCCGGGCGAGAACAGCATCGGCCCGACGGCGTCCGAGTGCGCCAGGCCCTCCGGGCTGAGCCGCAGGAACGCCGGGTCGCCGGCGGCGAGCCAGCCACGCTCGGCGAACCGGGCCAGCTCCGCCGGGAAGTCCTCGGCCGGGGACCCGCCGAACCGGGCACGGTAGTCCGCCAGCGGCATGCCCTCGGCCTGGAGCAGGGACTGCACCAGGTGCCGTCGGCGCGGCTCCGCCCCGCCCATCCAGTGACCCACCTCGGCACGGTGGAAGTCCTCGGTGGCGACGTAGTCGTCGATGATGCCGCGCACCTCGGTGGCGTTCACCGCGTAGTCGAAGGAGTAGTGCAGCCGCGAGGTGTAGGAGCGGGCGCCGCAGCCCAGGCCGACCATGCCGTCGGTCTGGCAGGCGTACTCGCCCGCCCCGGCCTGCGGGGAGGCGGCCCGGCGGAACATCCGCATCGACACCTGCTGGTAGCCGTGGGCGAGCAGGTGGTCGCGGCCGGCCCGGTAGAGCGCGAGCCGCCGGGTGTCCCAGGCGGACCGGCTCTCCTGCTCCCCGCGCCGGGCCAGGCCGGTCAGCGGACGGACGTACAGCGGGTAGAGGTACAGCTCCTCGGGCCGCCAGGCGAGCGCGGTGTCCAGCGAGCGGAGCCAGCTCGCCTCGGTCTGGCCGTCGATGCCGTAGATGAGGTCGATGTTGAGCACCGGGAACCCGGCCGCACGGATCCGGCCGAGGGCGGCCTCCACCTCGGCCCGCTTCTGCGGGCGGACGGCGGAGCGCGCCTCGGCGTCGTCGAAGGACTGCACGCCCAGGCTCAGCCGGGTGGTGCCCCGGGCGGCCAGCACCTCCAGCCGGTCGGCGGTCGCGGTGGCGGGCGAGGCCTCCACCGAGAGCGGTACCGCCCGCAGGTCGGCGCCCATCCGCCGCTCCGCGATGTCGCACAGCCGTTCCAGCTCGCCGGCCGTCAGATAGGTGGGAGTGCCGCCGCCGAACGCGGCCAGCGCGAACCGGGCCCCGTCGTCCAGCGCGGCGCGCACCGCCGCGGCCTGGCGCTCCAGGGCGTCCAGGTAGGCCGTGGTCAGGCCCTCCGGGCTGCCGATCCGGGTGAACAGGTTGCAGAACCCGCAGCGGACCTCGCAGAACGGGATGTGCAGGTAGAGCGAGAGCGCGCGCTGCGGCTCGCCGGCCCACAGTTCGCGCAGCGGCGGACGTTCGGGCAACGGGCGGTAGGCCGTCTTGTGCGGGTACGCGTAGACGTACGACTGGTACGGCGAGTCCGGGCGCGGGGGCGCGGTGGTCATGCGGGCTCCTCGGAGGTCGCGGCGGCGCCCGCCGGTCGGGCGGGGAGGGTGAAGTGCGCGTACGGGACCGTCCAGACCACCTCGTGGCCGATCCGGTGCCCGGTGTAGCCGTCCTCGCCGTAGGCGGTGCCGTGGTCGGAGCAGACGATCGCGAAGCAGGGGCGGCGGGCGCTCATCGCGGCGAACAGCCGGCCGATGTGCGCGTCCACGTACTCCAGGGCGGCGGCGTGGCTGGCCCGCGAGTCCCCGTGCTCGCGGGTGGCGCCGGTCAGGTGGAACCAGTTCGGCTGGTGCAGCGCCGAGACGTTCAGGAAGAGGAACAGCGGCTGGTCGGCGGGCTGTTCGGCGGCGACCCGCTCGGCCCGGGCGACCTGCACCTCGAAGGACGTCGGCGAGGCCACGCCGGACTCGGGTGCCCAGTGGCTCTCCTGGAAGAGGCCGGGGAGCACCGAGCCCAGGGCACCCTGCTTGTTGAAGAACCCCACGCCGCCGATGCACACCGTGCGGTACCCCGCCGCGGCCAGGGCCGTCGGCAGGTCGGGGGCGTCGAAGACCCAGGTGCGCGGGGCGGTGCTCTCGGATCCGGCGAAGCGGGCCGCGAACAGGCGCGGGTGCGGTCCGTCCGGGGAGGCCGGGGTCGGCAGGAAGCCGGCCAGGATCGCCTGGTGGGAGGCGTAGGTGAAGCTGCCGGGCGCGTGCCGGCGCTCCCAGCGGCCGCCGGGGAGGACGGCGGCGAGGTGCGGGATGCGGCCGGCGGCGGCCAGTTCCTCGGCGACGTCGAAGCGGAGCGTGTCGAGGGTGACGAGCAGCAGGTCGTGGCTGCCCACGACGGCGTTCATGTCGGGGGTGGGAGCGGGGGCCGGGGTCGGGGTCGGGGCCGGGGTGTGGGCCGGGGTTTGGGCCGGGGTCGGGTCGTGGGCCGGGGTGTGGGCCGGGGCCGGGGTGGTGGTCAGGTGGTTCATCGAGCGGGTTCCGTGATCTGGTGGTCCGTCGTCGCGGGCGACGACGGGGAGGGGGCGGTGAGGGCGGCCAGCTGGGCGCCGTAGGTGTCCAGGCCCTCGGCGGGGCCGCCGGGCAGGCCGGTGAGGCGGGGGAGCAGGTCGCCGAAGGCGTTCACCTCGCCGACCAGGGCGCGCCGCCAGCCGGCCGTGGGCAGCACGTCGACGCCGACCATCGGCGAGCCGGGGAAGCAGGCCGCCGCGCGCTCGGCCGTCTCCAGCAGGGCCGGCCAGGCAGGCCCCGCGGCCTCCCGGACCTGGTCGATGCTGCCCCGGGCGCCGCCGAGGTGCAGGTTGGTCATCGGCTGGGTGCTGGTGCGCACCACGGCGTGGGTGGCCCGGCCGGCGACCACCACGACCCGCAGGTCCGCCGAGCGCCCCGACTGCGAGGCCTTCGGGATCCACTGCTCGACGTGCAGGCCGTCCGGTGCCAGGCCGTCGACGATCGCGGCGACCTCCCGCTCGCCGCGGTAGCGGCGCACCCGCAGCGAGTTGTGCAGGCCGCCGTCGGTGAGCTCCACCGAGGTGGTGGCCTGCACTTGCCCGCGCGGCCCGAACTCCAGGGCCATCACCCCGGAGGCGGAGGAGCCGTGCGCCGGCTTGACGAAGACCCGGTGCAGGCCGGCCGCGGCGAGGCGCTCGCGCAGGTGCTCCCAGCCGGTGACCTCGCCGCCGAGCGCCCTGGGCACCGGCACCCCGGCCGCGGTGAGCAGCGCGTGCGCCCGGCGCTTGTCGAACATCACGGCGATCTCCTCCGGATCGCCGAGCAGCCGTACGCCGAGCAGCCGTACGCCGGGCCGGGCGGCCAGCCCGCGCAGCGCGGCCATGACCCCCGCGTACCAGACGGCCGTGCCCTCGACCCTGGTCGGCGCGTAGCCGGGGCCGAGCGCCGGGCCGCGCAGCAGCCGGTCGACCTCGGGCTCCTCGCCGGGCGACTCGATGCGCAGCAGGCCGTCCTCGGGCAGCCGGTACCGGCCGCGCAGCACGTCCAGCCAGGGCAGGACGGCGGGCTCGGGCAGTCCGGCGGCCCGGGCGGCGGCCGCGAACAGCGTCACCCGTCGGTGCCCCGGGTTGCCGAGGACGGTCAGTCGCACGGTCATCGCCTCCGTGTCCGGCTACTCGGAGACCGAGACGTAGCGGTCGTCCTCGTCGTCCATCTCGTCCGCCTCGGCGTCGCCGAGGTCGAGCTCGACCCCGGGCAGGGCCTCGTGCAGACGTTCCTGCATCGCGTCGCTCAGGTAGTGGTGGTGCAGGTCGAGGGAACGCAGGTGGGTGAGCGGCTGGCCCTCCAGCAGGGTGGTGGCGCCCTCGTCGGAGAGCACGCCCATGGAGATGTCGAGCGACTCCAGCCGGGCCACCACGGGGGCGTGGGCGAGGGCGGCGGCGATCTCGTCCTGGAGTTCGCTGTTGGCCAGCCCGAGGTGGCGCAGCTTCGGCAGCCGGGAACCGTCCAGGAACGGTGCCAGGTCGTCCATCGTCGCGTCACCGCCGTACTCGTCCACGCCGAGCCAGAGGGTCAGGCGCTCCAGCGCGGGCAGTTCGGAGCCGGCCACCGCGCGCACCACGGTGGCCGGAAGGCCGCCGGACTCGAAGCGCAGGCTGGTCAGCCGGTCGTGCCGCACCGGCTCCAGGGCGAGGTCCGTGCCGCCGCGCACGGCCAGCGACCGCAGCCCGGGGAAGGCGTTCAGCAAGGGGGTGACGTCGTCCATCTCCAGCCAGGAGATCTCGCACTCGTCGAAGGTCACCTCGCCGAGGAACAGCGCCTCCAGGGCGGGCAGGCGCCGCGCCTCGGCCGTGACGGCCTCGACGGCGGAGCGTACGGACGTGTAGCCGTCCTGCCACCAGGCGCCGATCACCACGGCGCGGACGCCCGCCGGGTCGACCTCCTCCAGGAAGGACTGCCAGAGCTGGACGAAGTCCTGCGTGGAGCCGTACTCGAGGGACAGCCGCCAGGCGACGGCGCCCGCGGCGGGCCGCGGCCGGGCGTCGTCGGGCGTGAACTCGTGGACCGGCAGCTCGTGGAAGCGTTCGATGTGGCGGGAGACGGTCATGGAGGATCCTGGTGGGTCGAGTGGTCGAGTGGTCGAGTGGTCGAGTGGTCGGACGGACGGACGGACGGACGGGCGGGTGCGTGCGGGAGGTGACGGTTACTCGGCCACGGCCACGTAGCGCCACCGGTCGTCGGGCTTGCCGGGCTCGGAGAGGTCGACCTCGACCCCGGTGAGGGCCTGGCGCAGGCGCTGCTGCATCTCCTCGGTCAGGTAGTGGTGGTGCAGGTCGAGGGAGCGCAGGTGGGTGAGGGGCTGGCCCTCCAGCAGGGCGGTGGCGCCCTGATCGGTCAGCACGCCCATGGAGAGGTTGAGCGACTCCAGCCCGGCGACGACGGGCGCGTGCGCCACGGCGGCCGCGATGTCGTCCTGGAACTCGCTGTTCTGGAGGCCGAGGTGGCGCAGCGAGGGGAAGCGGGTGCCGTCCAGGAACAGCGCGACGTCGGCCATCGTCGCGTCGCCGCCGTAGTTGTCCACGCCCAGCCAGAGCTCCAGCCGCTCCAGGGCCGGGAAGTCGCAGCCGGCCACCGAGCGCACGACCGAGCCCGGCAGGCCGCCGGCCTCGAAGCGCAGCGCCTTGAGCGCCTCGTGCCGCAGCGGCCGCAGGGCCAGACCGCCCTTGCCGTCCCAGTCCTGCGAGGCGCCGCGCACCACCAGCTCGGCCAGCCGCGGGAAGGCCGTCAGCAGCGGCGTGATGTCGCACTGCTGGATCCAGGAGATCTCGCACTCCTCGTAGGTGATGTCGCCGACGAACAGCGCGCGCAGGGCGGGCAGCCGGTCGGCGGCGGCGACGATCGCCTCCATCGGCTCCTGGAAGCCGTCCGGCTCGTCCGGGGCCCACTGGCCGATCACCAGGGCGGTGACCCGCTCGGTGTCGACGGCGCCGAGGAACTGCTCCCAGCGCTCGGCGAACGTCGCCTCGGACTCGTAGTCGAGCTTGACCCTCCAGGCGGCCGAGGCCGCGTCCGGCAGCTCGACGGCGCCGGATCCGCCCTTCTCCTCGGCCTCCTCCAAGGCCTCCACGAAGTCGAAGACGGGGAGACCGTGGAACCGCTCGATGTGGTCGTTGACAGTCATGCGCTGCTCCTCCGGGATCTGGGCCGAACAACTGTCTACCAGCCGGGACTGACAATCCGGCGGCCGGGTCGCCGCCCGGGCGCGTTGTCAGACCCTTGCTCTATGTTCGGTTCCTGGCTCCGGAGAGTGACCGCGGCAGACGCGATGGAGCCGTGGGTTCCGGCGTCCGCCGGGGTCCGGCCGTACGGCGAGGGAGGACTGATGTACCGCCAGGGCGATGTGCTGATCGTGCCGGTCGAGGAGAGCGCGGTGCCGCCGCGGGTGGCGGGGCTGGCCGTGCAGCCCCGGGACGGGCGGGGCCGGATGGTGCTGGCGCTCGGCGAGGTCACCGGGCACGCCCACGCCGTGGTCGGCCCCGGCGAGCTGCGCCGCGAAACCGGGCCGTTCGGCGCGGGCTGGCTGCACCTGCCCGAGGGCGGCCGGGTGGTGCACGAGGAGCACGCGGCGATACCGCTGCCCAAGAGCTGGTACCGGGTGGTCCGCCAACGCGAGTACGCGCCCGGCGCGGTGCGGGTGGTCGCGGACTGACGACCGCTCCGCCCGCCGTACGGGGGCGGCACGAGGGCAGGGCACGAGGGCAGGGCGCGGCCGGGGCCGCGGCACGGGAACGGGAACGGACGGCCGGGCGGGGAGCCCGGCCGGGAACGGAGCAGGGATGGAAACGGTGATCCACGACGAGGCCCACGGCGACCGGGCGCAGGCGCGGGAGCTGCCCGGGCCGGCCGAGGCGACGGCCCGTTGGCGGGCGGCCGGGGCGGCCACCGGGCCGGGGGACAGGGCGGCGGCCGAGCGTGCCGTCCGGGCCGCCTACCGGGCGGCCGGACTGCCCGAGCCCGCGGCCGTCCGCTGGTTCGGCTCGCCGCTCGCCGCGACCGGGGCGGCCCTGGAGCTGCGGGCCGCCGGCGCGCAGAGCGTGCGTGAGGCCGTGCGCACCCGGCCCTGGGAGGAGGCCCGCCGACGGGCCGTCGAGCAGGTCGGCACCAGAGGGTGGGCGGGCCACTGGGCGCTCACCGGTGGCGAGCTCGGACCGGTCACCACCCCGCTCGCCGACCGACTGCGCAACGCCGTGCTCGACCGGCTCGCCCCCGAGGCCGACCGGGAGGCCGACGCCGCCGTGGCCGAGGAGGCACGGGACCGTCGCACCACCGTCCGGCTCGCCCTGCTGGACGCCGTGCGCGGTCAGCACGACGCGCCGTGGTTCGCCGCCTTCGAGGCCGCCGGGTCAAGCGCCGACGCCGTCGCACCGCTCGCCGAACTGGCCCGGGAGGCCGGCTGGTGGTGGCCGTACCGGGAGGTGGCCCTGCTCAGCGAGCGGCCGGCCGTCCTGCACCGCGACGAGGCCGGACGGCTCGACCGGGCGGACGGGCCCGCCCTGGAGTACGCCGACGGCTTCGCCCTGTACGCCTGGCGCGGCATGCCCGTCCCGCCGGAGTTCCTGGCAGGCCTGGCCGAGGTGACCGTCGAGCGGATCTGCGCCGAGGAGAACGCCGAGCTGCGCCGGGTCCTGCTGGAGCACTACGGCTACGAGCGCTACCTGGCCGACTCCGGCGCCGAGCCCGTCCACCGGGACGAGACCGGGGTGCTCTGGCGGATCGTCCTGCCCGACGACGAGCCGGTGGTGATGGTCGAGGTGGTCAACTCCACCCCCGAACCGGACGGCACCCACCGCACCTACTGGCTGCGCGTCCCCCCGAGCACCCGCACCGCGCGAGCCGGGGTCGCCTGGACCTTCGGCATACCCGAGAGGGCCTACCACCCGCAGCGCGAGACCTGATCCAGGCTGCCTCCAGCCATCCGGAGCGGGCCCCTGAGCTGCGCGTGTTGACCCTCACCCCACGTCAGGCCGCACGGTGGGGCGCAGCGAACGAACGGATGATCGGAGGGACGCATGAGCTGGTCGGTGGGCCAGGTCTCCGGCTTCGCCGGTGTCACGATCCGGACCTTGCACTACTACGACCGGTCCGGGCTGCTCGCGCCCAGTGAGCGCAGCCCGGCCGGCTACCGGCTCTACAGCGGCGCGGACCTCGCCAGGCTCCAGCAGATCCTCTTCTACCGGGAGCTCGGCTTTCCGCTCGACGAGATCGCCGACATCCTGGCGGACCCGCGGGCCAACGCGCTCGACCACCTGCTGGCGAGGCGGCAGGCCCTCACCGACCAGATCGGCCGCCTGCAGAAGCTGGTCGACGTCGCCGAGCGGGCCATCGAGGTCCAGCGCACCGGGGTCGAGCTGACGCCGCAGGAGCGCTTCGAGGTCTTCGGGGACGTGGTCTTCGACCTCAGCTACGCGGCCGACGCCCACCTCAGGTGGGGCGAGCGGGACAGCCACCAGGAGGCCCTGGCCCGCGCCGCCACCCACTCCAAGGAGGACTGGCAGCAGCTGATGGCGGAGGCCGCCGAGTGGCGCGGCCGGCTGCTGGAGGCCTTCGACGCGGGGCTGCCGGTCGACCACCGGACGGTGCTGGACCTCGCGGAGCGGCACCGGCAGCACATCACCCGGTGGTTCACACCCTGCCCGCCGGAGATGCACTGCCGGATCGCCGACGACTACGAGGCGGACGCCCGGGCCTTCGCCCTGGTCGTCCCGCCGGCCGACCAGCGCCCGGGCCTGGCCGGCTACCTCCGTGCGGCCATCGGCGCCAACGCCGAGCGGCGCGACGCGAACGACCTCGACGACCTCGACGGCAACGACGTCGACGGCAACGACGTCGACGGCAACGATGTCGACGGGGCGGCCCGATGAGGATCCTCGTCATGGCCGCCGGATCGTACGGCGACGTCGCCCCCTACACCGGGCTCGGGGCGTACCTGCGCGGTGCGGGGCACGAGGTCGCGCTCGCGGCGCCCGAGGCCTTCCGCGAGCTGGTGGCCGGCAGCGGCCTCGACTTCCGGCCGCTCCCGGTCGATCCACGCGGCGCGGGCGCCGGGCCCGCACGCGGGCGCTCCGAACTGCTCGCGCGGGCCGCGGCGTTCATCGGGCAGCTGGGCGACGGGCTCGCGGACGCCACCGCACCCGGCGCCGATCTGCTCCTGCTGAGCACCACCACCGCGCCGCTGGGCTGGCACCTCGCGGAGGCGATGGACGTTCCCAGCCTGGGGGTCTACCTGCAACCCACGCTGCCGACACGGGAGTTCCCTCCGGTCGTCGGGGGCGGCCGCTCGTTGGGGAGCTGGGGCAACCGGGCGGCGGGGGCGCTCGGCCAGCGGGTCGTCGATCGTCTGCACGCCGAGGCCGCCCGCCGGATGCGGTGGCGGCTCGGACTCCCGGCGCTCTCCCAGACCGCGCGCCGGCGGGCCGTGGAACGGGAGCGCTGGCCGGTGTTGCACGGCTTCAGTCCGACCGTCGTACCGCGCCCGGCCGACTGGCGGGAGGGGCTGCGGGTGGTCGGCAACTGGTGGCCGTACGTGCCGGACGACCGCCGTCTCCCGGCCGAGGTCGAGGACTTCCTGCGGGAGGGACCGCCACCGGTGTTCATCGGCTTCGGCAGCATGGCGGCCGGGCAGGGCGAGCGGCTGAGCACCCTCGCGGTGGAGGCCCTGCGGCGGGCGGGCGTCCGGGGGGTGGTGCAGGCCGGCTGGGCCGGGATCGCCGGGGAGGGCGACGACGTGCTGACCGTCGGCGAGCTCCCGCACGCCCGGCTGTTCCCGCGCATGGCGGCGGTCGTGCACCATGCGGGCGCGGGCACGGCGGCCGCGGCCCTGCGCGCGGGCGTGCCGAGCGTCCCCGTCCCGGTGACGGCGGACCAGCCGTTCTGGGCCGGTCGGCTCGCCCGGCTCGGTGCCGCCACCACGCCGGTGCGGTTCACCGACCTGACCGCCGACCGGCTGGCGGAGGCCGTCCGGCAGGCCGTCGAGGAGCAGTGGCTGAGGGAAGGGGCGCAGGAGGCGGCCCGCGCGATGGCGGAGGAGGACGGCGCGGCCCGGGTCGCGGAGGCGGTGGCGGCATTGGGCCGGTAGGGGAGGAGCGGACGGGCCGTCGCCGGGGCTCGGCGGTCCCCGGCGCCCGGACTGGTGCCCCCGGACCGGCGCCCGGACCCGCGGCCACTGCGGTGAGACGGGGTTCGACAGCTGAGCGGCGCGGACGGCCAGGACGCGCTTGTGTCGCGGCCGGTCATGGCGGTCCAGTCATTGCGGTCCGGTCAGCGATGGGGAGGGCGAGGCGAGCGGAGAGCCGAGGAGGTGAGTGCGGACGACCGTGCCGGAGCCTTTCGGGAGGTCAGGGTGCCCGGGCGATCAGGACGGGCTGGAAGAAGCCGGTGTCGACGGGCTGCTCCCAGCGGATGCCGGACAGGCCCGCCTCGGCGGCGAAGGCGCTCAGCTGGTCCTGGGTGAGCGCCCAGTAGGTCGAGCGGCGAACCGAGACCTGCCACTCGCCGGCGTCGTCCGGAAGGAGGCGGAAGAGCTCCAGGTCGTACCGCTCGCCGTCCTCCCGCCACTGCCAGAGCTGGAAGAGGACCGACCGTCGGCCCTCGTGGTCGGCGGTCTGCGGCGACGTGGAGGCGGGCCGGGTGCGGCGCAGCTCGTCGTACGGGCGGGTGGTGACCAGCACCAGTCCGCCGGGACGCAGGACCCGTCGCATCTCACCGAGCGCGCCGCGGACGTCCTCGGCCGTGAGCAGGTGGGGCAGCGCGTTGTCGGCGCAGACGACGACGTCGAACCGCCCGTCCGGGAAGGGGAGCTTCCGCATGTCGGCGGCGGCGGTGGGCAGCCGGAGGCCGCGCTCGGCGGCCTCGGCGGTGGCGCGGGCGGCGGAGACCGGGCTGAGGTCGCTGCCGGTGACGCGGTGGCCGAGCGCGGCCAGGCCGATCGCCTGGGTTCCGATGCCGCAGGCGCAGTCCAGCACCTCGGCCGGGCGGTCACCGAGGTGCCGGCGGATCAGGGCGTCCAGCGCGGCGCCCTGGCGGGCGACGGAGGCGTTCCAGTCGGCGTAGAGGAGGTGGTAGTCGTCGGCGAACGCGTCGTAGAAGCGGCCGAGGGTGGAGTCGGTCATGGCGTCAGGGTCTCCATGGGAGGCGGGAGGCGGGAGGCGGGAGGCGGGCGGGGCGCGGGCGCGGCGACCGGTACGTCCGCCACGGCGCTATCCTCGCCCGGGCACACTGGCACGGAGTACCGGTTTTCCGGGGCTACTGAGGGGCGGGCAGGGTACGGACACCGGACGGTGACGTCCGGTCGGACGGACCGCCGCCGGTCCCGCCGGTCCTGCCGCTCCGCTGCGACGGCGGCGACCGGCCCGGCCAGCACGAGCC
>NZ_JBSHBN010000105.1:0-33369 GCF_053612025.1 Kitasatospora sp. NPDC054768 | reverse complement strand
CGACGCCAACACCAGGCCCGGACCAGCCACTACAAACGACGAGGCCACAGCCCAAGAGCTGAAGCCTCGCCACAGTAAGCACCGTTGCAGTACTAGAGCGGAAGCACAGGGAGAACTCCTGGCGTACTTCCCCGTGGGGATAGACATGGACGATCTCGGCATCGGCCTCGTCCAGGCGCCGGGTCTCCGACTTCGCGTCCGGCCAGAGGCAGTCCTCGTCGGTCTGCAGCTTGGCCGCCGCTGCCTGGCGGTGCCGCCGGTACGGTTCGCGGTTCTTGACTATCCCCGCGAGCGCGGGGCCGACACTTCCTGACCTGCTGCGATTGGGAGCAGAGTGCGCCAATCCATTCAGTTCGAATCCAGAGCCCCACGTGTGCCGGGCCGATGCCCCAGAGGCTGTCTCTCCCAGCTGCGCCCCGGCGCACCGACTCTGAGCCTTCGACAGCATCGTACGGACTGTTGAAGTCAGGCGTGGGTGCAGGGGACGGGCTCGCCGGGTTAGGGCGTCGGTCAGGGCCCGGGGGTGGAGCGGCTGACGCAGGACGACCTTCAGCTCGGCGATGCCACCGTCCTCGCCCAGCTGGCTGCGCACCACCCTGCCGCCGTCGAGGTGCTCGTCGCAGAGCGGGCCGCCTACTTCGGCGGATCGGGCGGCCGCTTCTGCCCGGTCCCCCACGCATCATGCCGTTCTTCCCGCCGGTGCGTTCCCGTGGGAATACGCTCGGGAACACCCCAAGGGAGCTGGACACCGGCTCCAGCCGTCCCTGGACCGACGGCGCGTCACCCGACGCCGGAAGCGTCGTCCTTCCGTCAGGCGCACAACTGTGCTCACGCAGCGACCGGCAGCCGGTCGGCGAGGAGCAGCGCGAGGGGGCCGCCCTGGAGGAGGAACCGCCCCTCGCTGACCGCAGCGAGAGCTTCCTCCATCGGCCACCACATCAGCTTGAAGCCGTCTTCCCCAGGGGCCAGCTCTTGTGGGCCGAGGGTGAGGTCCCGGGCCTCGAAGAGGTGGAGGCGCGCCGTCGAGCCCGGCACGATGGCGTACGACCCGAGCGGACGCCAGGTGGCGGCGGTGATCCCGGCCTCTTCGCGAAGCTCGCGCTGCGCGCACTCATCCAGGTTCTCGTCGCCCTCCTGGCGTCCTCCTGGCAGGAACAGGTACTCGCCACCGTGCAGGGGGAACGGCGCGGTCAGCACGGCGACCAGGCCGTTGGAGTCACGGGCCACGACGACGGCCGCGTCCCGGGTGGGCAACTGCGTGTTGGTCATGCACGGAGGTTAAGCCGCGGTCAGACCACCATGCTGGCGAACGGCACGTTCGTCACCGTCGGGTGGGTGATCCCGCGCCCGTGGTAGCCGTCCTCGCCGAAGGCGTCCCCGTGGTCGGCGCACATGATGACCAGCCACCTCCTGTCGCTGGTCAGGCCGTCGACCAGGTCGCCCAGGTGCTCGTCGGCGTACGCGAGGGCGGCGGCCTGCGACTGCCAGGAGTCGGAGCTGTCGCCGAGGTAGTGACCGTGGGGGACGTGCGTCGCCGAGACGTTGACGAACAGGAACAGCGGCCGATCCGCACGCGCCCGGGCGACTTCGAGGGCGTGCTCGACCTGGTAGCGGGTCGAGTCCGGCTCCGGCGAGCAGAACTCCGGCCGCCAGAAGTCCTCGTCGAACATGTCCGGCAGGACGGACCCGAGCGGCGTCTCCCGGGAGAAGTACGTGACGCCGCCGATGCACACCGTGCGGTAGCCGTGCCGGCCGAGCCCGACGAGGAGGTTCGGCGCGTCGAAGACGAACGTGCGCGGGTCGACCGTCTTGAACGCCGGCGGCCGGCACTCCCACAGCCGCGGGGGCTGCTTCGGCTGCGGGAGCTTCGGCAGGAATCCGGAGAAGAACGCCACGTGCGCGGGCAGGGTGAACGTGCCGGGCGTCCGGCGCTCCTCCCACTGCCCTCCCGGCAGGAGGCCGGCCAGCCGGGGCGTCTGGCCGGCGTGCATCGTCGCCCGGGCGACGTCGTAGCGCAGCGAGTCCAGGGTGACGAACAGGATGTTCGTCCCGGACCCGATGACGGTGGCGGCATCGATCACGTCATCCCTCCGCGGTGGCATAGTGCTTGGCGAGGTCGGGCCGGTGGATGACCCGGCCTTTGGAGTGGTCGTTGACGGGGATCGGCACCTTGTCCCGGGCGATGAGGTCGCAGATCTTCTCCAGGCCGGCGCCCACGGTGATCGCGGCCCCGTCGGCGGCGAGCAGCTGGATCGTCACCTCCACGCCGACCGTGCTGATCCGGGCGCCGGGCACCTGGAGGGTGCGGATCGCGTAGGCCAGCAGCTCCTCGTCGCCCTCGCCGACGACGGACACCGTCGCGGCGAAGTGCCGGCAGTTGATCGCGCCCCGGTTGAACAGCCCGCAATACTGCTTGGCCAGCTCGCTGCCGTCGTGCACCAGGGCGACGCCGTGCGCGCCCGTGGTGAGCACAAGGCAGGACCCGACCCACCAGGCGACGGCCGGGTGCAGGTCGACCGGGTGCCGGCCGGTGATCCGGTCCTCAGCGAAGACCTTGGAGAGGTCAACGGGATTGAGCACGGCGGTCCTCCAGCAGCGAGTGGATCTCCTCGGCGAGCTCCTCCGGGGTGCGCCCGTCGGTGCTGATCGGCACGCCCGTGGTGTCGGTGGCGGCGAACAGCCGGTACAGCTCCTGGACGTGCGACAGCAGGGCGGGCCGGCGGGCCAGGAACCGGTCCGTCGCGGCCCGGGCCGGCCGGGTGTCCATCCGGTGCCGGATCTCCTTCTCGGAGGTCTCCAGGTAGACCGTCAGGTCGGGCCGCGGCAGGTAGCCCAGGTACGGACGGAACGCGCCGGCGGCGACCTCCAGGTCGAGCTGGTTCACGGCAGCGTGGTTGACGACGACCGAGGCGGACCACCGGTCCGCGACGAGGTTCCCGCTGACCAGTGCGCGGCGCGCGGTGTCGGCCGCGTCGAGGGCCCCCGCCAGGTGGAAGGCGAACTGGGTCAGCGCGCCGCCGTGGTCGTTGACGTAGCCGATCAGCGAGCCGAGGGGACGCGGGATGACGTGCAGGGTCTGCGCGCCGAGCCGGTCGGCGAGGAGGCGGGTCAGGGTGGACTTGCCGGAGCCGCTGATCCCCTCCAGCGCGAGGAGGGCGCCGTTGTGGCCGGTGATCGGCGGCTGGTAGCAGGGATGCAGTTCGAAGCTCACAGCGTTCCCTCCGTGAACGAGGCGACGTGCCCGGCGACCGCCGTAGCGATCCCGGCCGGGGCGTCGGCGGTGGCCAACAGGTCGGTGAGGTCGAGTCGGAGGTCGTCGCGCAGCAGGCACGGCTGGAGGCCGCCGGCGTGGTCCAGGCGCAGCGCCCAGAATCCTTCGACGCACTGCGGCCGGATCGGGCAGGTCCCGCACTGGCCGACGTGGTGGCGGCCGAGTTCACGGTGGATGACCTCGACCTCCAGGCCGTCGATGGTGAAGACGCGCCGGCCCTGGCCGACGCCCGCGATCTCGACACGCTCCTCGCGGGTGAGCGTGCGCAGATGGGCCACCAGCCCGTCCGCCGGAACCGCCGCGCTCTGCTCGGAGGCGTTGAAGTCGGTGTCGACCAGCTCGATGAACTGAATCGGCAGCCGGCGCTCCAGCGCGTACTGGAGGATCGCGCGGACCTCGTGCTCGTTCCGCTTCTGGAGCAGGGTGTTCAGCTCGACCCGCTCGAAGGCCTCCCGGGCCGCGTCGATCCCGCCGAGGACGGTCGAGACCGGCAGTCGAGTCTTGGCGATCTCCCGGAACGTCTCGTCGCTGAAGTAGTGCAGCGAGACTTTGATCTTGTCGAGGACGGTGTCCCGCAGCCACGGCATGGACCGGGCGAGCAGGATGCCGTTGGTGATCAGCGAGAAGCTGACGTCCGGGGCAACGAACTGCCGCATGCCGTCGAGGACCGGCTTGGCCAGCTTCGACGCCAGGGTCTCACCGCCGGTGAAGTACACCCGGGTGAGGCCCTGGTCGATCAACGTGCCGATGATGGTCACGTAGTGCTCGGCGCACAGGACCCGCTGGCGCGGCTGCCGGGTGCGGTCCTCGCGTGTGGTTCCGGGCGGGACGTCGCCCTCGTTGTGGCAGAACCAGCAGGCGATGTTGCACTCGGGGCCGAGGGAGACGCGGAGCTGGCCACGCAGCGCAGCGAAGTTCCGCAGCGCGGTCACGCTGACAGCCGGGGTCGGGCGGGGCGAGAGGGTGAGGAGGGTCACGACACACTCCTGTTCTCGGGACGGAGAAGTGCCTTGCTACGGGTGGGGCTGATCCGGCGTGGTAGCGGCCGGGGATGAGGAGAAGTGCGCTGCCTCGGCGTGGTGGATCAACAGGCCGAGGACGCCGGTGCCGAGGAGGTCCAGAGCGACTCAGGAGGACGTCAGGAACGTCCCCAGACGGTCGCGGGCCGGGGTGGCGTGTTTCCGGCGCGGGTGAGGGCAGTAGACGTAGGACGTGGTGCTGTTCGTCAGCATGGGGTCTTCGGCAGCGTTGGGAGTCCGGCTTCCCCAGTGAACCGCCACCCCGATGGCGTGATCCGTAGTCGGACTACGGGCCGTAGTCCGACTACGGGTCAGCCGATCCGCACACCCGCACGGAGCGCGAAGTCCTGCACCCCGGGCAACTTGCGATCGTGTCGCAGCAGTCCGACGGCGAGGTCACGGACGGCGCCGCGCCGGACTTCCTGCGGAGCTGCTTCCTCGGCAGCGAGGAGAGCGCGGTAGCACTGCTCCGGCTTGCCCCACTGGTCGAACGCCCTGGCAACGTCGATGAAGAAGCGGGCCTGCCGCTCGGCGGTCGGCAGCGCCGTCGGGTCGATCGTCCGGGCCAGCTCGATCGCCCGCCCGGCGTCACCGAGTTCGTAGTGCACCGACAGCTCGTGCAGGGCGACGCCCTGGATGCCGTCCACCAGCCCGGAGGAACGGCCCGCCGCGGCAGCGCTGTCGGCGGCTTCCTTGATCAAGGCGTGGGCGTAGGAGCGGTCACCACCCTTCGCCGCGGTGTAGGCGGCCGTGGCGTACAGATCGCCGCGTGTGGCAAGGCGCGAGGCCTCCGGAACAGAGGCGTCGGCGAACAAGTCCTCGGCGGCGACCACCACGATGTCCGTCGCCCTGGCCAGGCTGCCCTGGCGACGCCAGGAACTGGAGACCATCCGCTGCGCCTCCGCGACGACCAGCGGGTCACCGGCCTGCCGGGCGGCAGTCAGTGCGCGGTCGGACGTGATCGACACCAGGTTGTTCGTGCCGACCTTGATGCACAGCCGGACGGCGATGTTGTACAGCTGGGCGGCGTTCCGAGCGCGCTCCTCCGCCGTGCCGACCATGCCGGCCGCGGCGATCCGGCCGGGCAGGGCCTCGGCCAGGACGTCGTACCGAGCCGACTTGAACTCCTTCCGAGAGGCCAGCACGGACGCTGCGACGCTTGCCATGCTCGGATCGCGGCGGGGAGCCGGGAGCCGATTCGGGCCGTACAGCAGCAGGTCCTCCAGGCCGCCGAGCGGCGACGAGGCCTCGGCGTGCGCGGCCTGCTGGCCAGCGAGCCCGGCACCGAGGGCGGCGACGGCCAGGGTCAGGAACGGGCGGCGTCGCACGTCTTCGTCCTCCTCGGCACCGGAAGTCGTCGCCAGCGTACCCGGGCTGGCTCGCCGTCGCGGTGATCTCAACCTCTTTGCTGCAGGCTGTGGCAGCGCCATCAACATGTCGGCCTCAACTCCCAGCACCGAGGCCATCCGACGTAAGAGCTGCACGTCCGTGACCCGCTGGACATCACGCTCGACCTGGGACATCCAGTCCTCGCCGTGGTCGAGCTCCACCGCGAGCCGCAGCTGTGTCCAGCCCATCTCCGAGCGACGAAGCGAGATGAACCTACCGAACGTCTCGGCCACCGTTCCCCCGGTGCACGTAGTCAGGACGCTACGGACCGCTACCATAGCGGCGGAAGGGGCACTCCTGGTAGAGCACCCCTCCCGGCATCACTTCCCGCCGCGCCAGGCCAGGATGGACGCCCAGTTGGCCTTGATGGCCGCGCGGTGGCGTTGACCGGGCGGGCTACCATGCGGCGGGTAGCAAGCCCCCAATAGGCCACCGCGGGCCATCGTTCGGGCCGACCTGCCCGGCCAAATCCCGTCGCAGTACCGCGCGGATCTATCCCCGCGAGCGCGGGGCCGACCGGTAGATGGTGAACTTGTCGCCCACCAGGCCGGAGCTATCCCCGCGAGCGCGGGCCGACCGTTGGCGTGCTTGTGCCAGACGCTCAGGATCGGAGCTATCCCCGCGAGCGCGGGGCCGACTCGTAGTGCAGCACCGTCCAGTCGAATGACAGGGAGCTATCCCCGCGAGCGCGGGGCCGACTCGTAGTGCAGCACCGTCCAGTCGAATGACAGGGAGCTATCCCCGCGAGCGCGGGGCCGACTTCAGGCCCGAGGTGACCGACTGGACGTGCCAGGAGCTATCCCCGCGAGCGCGGGGCCGACTACCTGGGGGGACCGCTGTCGGAGCCGTCCGCGGAGCTATCCCCGCGAGCGCGGGGCCGACCGGGGGTCGCTCTGGCGTGCGCCGGATTCGATGGAGCTATCCCCGCGAGCGCGGGGCCGACGTCCCGGGGCTTCTCCGCAGCCGTGCGCAGCTGGAGCTATCCCCGCGAGCGCGGGGCCGACACTTCTTGACCTGCGGCGATTGAGCTCAGAGCGCGCCAATCCATTCAGTTCGAATCCGGAGCCCCAAGTGTGCGGGGCCAAATCCCCAGCGGCTGTCTGTCCCAGCTGCGCCCCGGCGAGTCAGCTCTGAGCCTTCGACAGCATCGTACGGGCTGTCATCAGGCGTGGGCGTAGGGAACGTGTTCGCCGGTGACCGCTTTGACCAGGGCCCGGGACGGAGAGGCTGACGCAGGACGACCTTCAGCTCCCCGATGCCGCCGTCGCCAATGTCGTCGCCACAAACCGCCACTGAGTGGTCCTGCGGACATACGAGGTCGACCCACCGCTCGACCGCGAGCAGCCGACTGTGGATCGGGTCGTCGGCGAAGACACAGTGCTTGCCGGTGGTCCAGGTGTCGGCGCCGACTGGCGGGGAGGCACCTCGTAGGAATCGTCACCGGTGTCGGCCACGTCGCTTTCTTGGATTCCGCCCGGCGGGTCCAGTAGTTCACAGGCCCAGGCCGCTCCGCCTTGGACGCCGGGTCGGCTGCGGGTTCTGCCCGGTCGCGGCGAGCCGGGCCGCTGAGCGCCTGAGGGTGATGCGGTCGGCGGCCTGGGCGTCTGGGATGGAGGCGAGCCGGTGGTGGAGGTGCTGGGCGGCGAGGTCGGCTCCGAGCGCCGACGCCACCCGGGTGAGGGCCGTCTCGGCGGCCGCGCTCGCCCGGCCGGCGGACCGGTACTCCTCGGCGAGCTCGGCACGCCGATCGGCGGGCAGCGGCCGGGCCGGCAGCCGGTTGTGCCCGGGGCCGGCGGCTCGCATCATCAGCCGACGGGTGTCGGCGAGGCGTTCGGCGAGGACCGCGTGGTCCTCGGCGAGGTGCTGGAGGCGGGCGGAGATCTGGCGCAGGGCATCGCTCCACACCGGCAGGGCCGCGGCGATGTCGCAGGCCTGACGGGTCGGGCCGCCGGGGCCGTGGGACAGTCGCCAGGCCGGGTCGGCGTGGAGGAGCCGGCCCACCCGGTCGACCAGGGCGTGCGACTCGGCGGCGACGGCCGAGGGAGTGTTGTCGGGGGCGGAGCGTAGGGGGGCCCAGCAGGCGGCGACGCGCTGCCAGGCGTGCTCGGCTGTTTCCCAGGCGGTGTCGGCGGCGTGAACGGAGGCGAGGTGGGCGGAGACGGTGGCCGGGGCGTGGTCGGCGGCGTGGGTATACAGGGCCCGGGTCAGCTGGTAGACGGTGGAGATGTTGTGGGCTGCGGTGCCCATGGCGGAGGCCGTGTGCGCGTAGGAGTCGTCGCCCGCCTGTACGGCGCGCCAGCTGATGTCCGCGAGCCGTTTGGCGGAGGCTGCGGCGCCGGTGCCGAGCTGTGCGGGGGTTTCCGCGGTGCGGGGCGGGTCCGGCTGCAGCAGCGCGCGGGGCCGTACGGTGTCAAGCGCCGCGGCGCCGAGCCGAACGTCCGGGTCGGCGGCGAGCGCCCGGATCTCCTGCTGCACCACTCCCAGCTGGTCGACGACCCGGCCGAGGGCGCGGATGCGTTCGGTGAAGGACGTGCTGGACGTGGCCGAACCAAGGCGGCCCACCAGGTCCGCGACCGTTCCGGTGAGGGCGAGGACCCTGACCAGGACGGCGGTGCGCAGCTGTGTGCTCTCCAGGGCGAGCCCGTGCCGGGTGAGGGGTCGGCCGTCGGGATCGGTGTGGGTGGCGAGCAGGTCCAGGCCGGTGCGCAGGGCCTGGATGGCATGAGGGACGTACAGGGGGGCCTGGAACGCCTGGAGGGCCGTGAGGGCCGGCGGCTTGCCGTAGGCGGCTCTGAGCTGTCGGGCGGCTTCGGCCAGGGCCACGTGCAGCCGGGCCCGGCGGGCACTGTCCGGTGCCGTCGCCGGGCCTGGGCCGTGGGCGCCCGGTCGGGCAGGGTGTCCACCGGTTCCCAGGCGTACCGGGTCTCCACGGCGAGGAGGAGGTCCAGCAGGTCCGCGACCTGATGGCCGACGGTCCGTCGGTAGAGCTCCGAGCTCCGCTCGATCGGCAGGTAGTCGGCGTCGGTGAGGTAGCTGCCGGCGAGAGCAACGAACTCGCCGAACTCCGCGCTCACCGGGCGGTCTGCGCCGGGCGGAGCGTGGTGCGCACCGCGGCGGCGGTGTGCCCGAGGAGGCGGACGGCAACCAGGACGGTGTAGACCTCGTCCGGTGTTGCCGCGGTGGCGGCCGCTGCTGAAAGCCGACGCTCCGCCTGCTCCAGGAATTCGGCGAGCCGCGGACCGTCGGCGAAGGTGAGGTCGGTTTCGGGGTCGTCGCCGTCGTCGGGCTCGGGCAGGAAGCCGCGGAGCTCGATGGCGTGGTTGTGGGTGCCGCAGGCGGCCAGGGTGTCGCCGCCGGTGTCGGTGGTGACGGCCAGGGCCCAGAACACGGTCTGGTGGGCGAGGGACCAGGCCGCCGAGAGCGGGCCCTGGATGTCGGGCTCGGCAAGGCGGGCGGCGATGCGGTCGAACCAGGCGGTCGTCACAGTGAGTTCCTTCGTCGGTCGTTGTCGTGGCGGTCAGGGTGGCCGATCCGGCCGTCCCAGGAGGCCGGTGGTGCGGGTTCCTGTGGATAACCCGGGGTTGTGGGTGGATCCGGTCACCCGGACGGGGGATCAGGTGACGATCCGGCGGACGGCGACGACCTGGTTGGGGCCGCTGCCGGCTGCTCTCCAGGCCTGGTAGCTGCCCGTCCGGATCTGGAGGCCGGTGCGGGGGGCCTCCAGGAGGCGGCCGTCGCCGATGTAGAGGGCGACGTGGCCGGGGCGGCCCGGACCGCCGTCCGTTCCGGTGGTGAAGACGAGGTCGCCGGGCCGGACGCTGTCCGGGTCGACCGGTTGCCCTTCCTCGACCTGGGTGAACGTCGAGCGGCTCAGCCGGATCCCGGCACGGGCGTAGGCCTGCTGGACGAGGCTGGAGCAGTCGCACCGGTGGGAGGGGGCGGTGCCGAGCGGGTCGGTGCAGTCCCCGCCGAAGGTGTACCAGCCGCCGCGTTGGGCCAGGGCCCAGTGGATGGCGGCGGCGGCCTGCGGGTGGGTGCCGGCCGGGACGTCCCACCCCGGTGGGAGGGCGTCGTCGGCGGCGGCCGGCGGTCCGGCGGGCGAGGGGGCGGTGAAGTCCGGGACCGCGGCGACGACGGCGGCGACGTACTGCTGGGTTTCCCGGTAGGGCGGGATGCCGTGCGCGGCTTGGACGGCGTGCCAGCCCGCGTTGTAGCCCGCGAGCGCGAGCTACCACGGGTCGGCGGTGAGGCCGGAGTCGCGGGCCTGGCGGATCAGCGAGCACATCATCCGTCCCTGGGCGTCGATCGCGTCGGCCGGATCGAACGGGCTGCTCACCCCGTTGCCGTCGGTGTCCCGGCCCCAGGTGCGCCAGGTGTCCGGAACGAACTGGGCGATGCCCTGGGCGCCCGCCGCGCTCTGGGCGTTGGGGTCGAAGCCGCTCTCCCGGTGGAGCTGGGCGGCGAGCCGGGGGGACGTCAGGCCCTGGTCGCAGGCCCCGGCGGCGCGCTCGATCATCGGACCGTACGGCGTCGGGACGCTGCCCGGCCGAAGCGCGCTGCCGTACGGTCCGCGCCCCGGGGCGCTCACTGCGGCGGGTACGTCGGTGGCGGCCGCCAGCAGCACCAGGGCGAGCAGTCCGGCGGGTGCGGCGACCGCGCCGCCCGCCAGCAGGATCGTCCGTTTGGGCACAGTCCAGGTCCCCCGATCGTGTGGCACCCGTCGGTGTGTCAGGTACGGACCGGCCGGGCAGGTCGGCGTGGATCGTGGCAGAGGTGTGCTCCGGGAGCTGCCTGCCGCACCGCCGGAGTCGGCCGACCTGCCGGCCGGGCAGGTGCCCGGAGCGGCCGGAGACGAGGACTCGCAGGCGGCGACGCCGCAGGTGGGCCGCTGCCTCGACGGCCGACATCACCTCCGGCCGGCCGTCGAGGCAGCGAGGACAGGGCCGCATTCCGGCCCCGGCCCCGAAGTCGGTGGTGTCGTACGGCACCGGCATACCCCTGGTCACGATCCGCTCCAAGTCGATCGCCGAGTGTAAACAGAGCTGGTCGTCACTGTGCTAGACAGTGCGGCTACGGCCAGTGATGGCCATGAACTGGCATCGAACTGGCATCGCTGAACATCGGTCAGGTGGGAGGGAGTGAACATCGGTGGGCAGGTCCGCGCCCGTGGCCGGGCTGCACGTCGGCGCCCGGCTCGTCGTCCCGGTCCTGGGGGCGGCGGCCGGCAGCGGCCGGAGCACCGTGGCCCTGCTTGCCGCGGCCGGACTGGCCCGCCTCGCCTCGACGGTGGTGCTCGACAGCGCGTCGACCGCGTCGTCGCCGTGGCGCCGTTGGCCACTGGCCGGCGGCGCCGGGCTCGCCTCCGTACCCGTCGACCGGCCTCTGAGCACCGGTCAGGTCCGCTCCGCCGCCTCGTCCTGCCTCGACGGCCGGGTCCAGGTGCTCACCGACCGCAGGCCATGGTCGGAACCGCCGCTCGCCCTGCCCTCGGCGCCGTCGGCATGGCCGGCTCTGGCAGGGGCCGGCGGCTGGCAGGTGAGCGTGGTGGACACGGCGCTGACCGTCGCGGACGACCTCGGTGACGCCGGGGTCCACTCGCGCACCGCCCAGTGGATGCTGCTGGAGGGGGCGGTGCCGGTGATCTGCTCGCCGACGTCGCGGGAGGGCCTGGAGGCGGCCGCCGTCGCGATCGCCGCAGCCGAGGCCGCGTCCCTTCCGCTTCAGCGGTGCGTGCTGGTGCTGGTCGGCATGGCTGGCGGGATGCCGCGGCAGTGCCGGGCGGTCGCCACCATGCTCGCGCCCCGGGTCGGTGCGGTGGTGCGGGTGCCGCACTGCCCGGCCTGGCGGGCGCACGCCCTGCGGACCGACCGGCTCAGCCGCCGGTTCGAGGCGGCCGGCACCGGGCTCGCCGACACCCTGATCACCACGGCCGAGAGGTCCTGGGGCCCGCTGCGGGCCCCGGCCGGGACGGCCGCCACCTCGGAGGATCCCTCACATGACGACCTCTATGTCGCTGCTGGCAGCCCGGCTGACCACCTTGCCGCTCAATGACCCCACCACCGCCCCGAACGGGTCGTTCTACGACGTCGGGAAGGGCTTCAAGCCGGAGATCCCGTCCGGGGAGGTCGGCAGCGCGCTCACCACGATCGTCAACTGGACCATGGGCATCTGCCTGGTTCTCGTGGTGGCCGCGCTCTGCGCGTGCGCCGCGATGGACAGCTTCGGGTCCATGTCCGACCGGCCCGAGATCAGTGCGCGGGGCAAGGCGGGTATGCCGAAGTGTTTCCGCGGGGCTGTGATCATCGGACTGGCGTGGCCGATCGTCTGGCTCGGCGCGAGCCTGAAGGGCTGACGAGTGGACTCCGTCGAGCTCCGCCGACGCCGGGCCCTGCGCACGCTCGTCACCGGGGCGGCCTTGGCGGCGGCCGCCGCCGCGGGCGCGGTCGCGGTCCTGATCTGGCAGGCCGATCCCGAACCCCGGGTCGGCACTGCCGCGCCCGCCAGCGTTTCGGCCGCCGACGCGCCGCCGTCCGCGAGCCCGTCCACGGTAGTGGCGGCGGTGCCGCTGCCCGCGCCCGCGCGGGTCGAGAAGGGCATCCCGATCGGCTACCCCCACACCCTGGCCGGTGCCGTGTCCGCGGCCGCCCACTACACCGAGGCCCGCGACCTGCTGAGCCCTGACGCGGTGCCCGGACAGATGATGGTGATGGCCCGCCATAACGACGAGGAGTTCTTCAAGCTGACCTCGCTGGCGATCGCGGACGCCCGGGACTGGCGACGCCTGCTCGGCCTCCCCGAGGCCGGAGGCAGCACCGGCTCGGACTTCATCGCCTTCCAGGTCCGCGCCTACCAAACCGAGTCCGTGAGCGCCGACGCCGTCGACGTGTGGCTGCTGACCACCCAGACCCCCACCGTCGGTGGCATCCAGCACGGTACCGGTGTCTTCGCCGTCGCGGCCCCGGTGGTGTGGGACGGCGACGACTGGAGGCTCACCTCGAAGAAGATGCGGGAGACCCCGGTGGTGGCCCAGCCGGGCACAGTGCAGGCCGACGCGGCCGGCTGGAGGCCCGTTGCCTACCAGCACTAACGGTCTGCGGCGCCCCATGGTGGTCCTGGCGCTCGTCCTGGCCGCGCTGGCCGGGCCGGTCGCTGCCGCGTTCGCCGCCGCGCCGCCACCGGTTCCCGTCCCAGGAGCCACCGCCGGAACGCCTTGCCCGGCGCACACCCGGCCCGTCGGGCAGCCCGAGAAGCTGACCGCCGCCGGTCTGCAACCGAAGCCCCCGGCGGAGCAGATGGACGCGCGCGGCGGCTGCGTGCCGCTGGACAAGGAGGGCTGCCGGACGCTCGGGCTGAGGGACGACCCGCTCTCGACCTGCGTGTACGAGACCTTCAAGCACAAGTACTGCGACGCCGATCTCCTGCCCCTGCCCGGGATGGAGGTCTACTGCGAGAACGCCGACAAGGAGATGGCCACCTGGTGCAAGGAGAATCCCGGCGTCGCCCACTGTGGGACCGAACCTGAGGGTGGCCTCGCCGCCGCCCGGTGCGGGTGAGGCTCCGCCGCACCTACGCCGACCCGGACCTGATCGGGCTCCTGGCCGGGAAACCCGAGCCGACGGCCGCGGCGGGCCCCGCGCCGGTGGTGGTCCCGCCGGGGCCGCAGCATTCACCCACGACACCCCCGGTCCCGCTGACCAAGTCCTGAGGAGAGCACCCCGTGTCCGAGACCTGCACCGACCTGACCGACGACGGCCTGGACCCGGCCGATCCGTGGACGGACGTCCCCGAGCCCGACCCCGCGCCCGTGCCGCGGATCGTCCTGCGCGACATGGAGCCGGAGGAACGGCGCTCCCGGCTGGAGGAGCTCGGGCACTGGCTGCGCTGGCTGGTGGAGGTCAACCCGGAGGCCCGGGCTTCGGTACCGCCCTGCTGGCACCGGCACGAGGACGTCATCGAGGTCCTCCTCGCGCTGCAGATCGGATGGGTCCGCTCCTACACCTGCCCCAGCCCGGGCCGCGACACCGCCGAGGCGGACTGGCTGATCACGGCGAACAACCTCCTCCCGACCACCCGCCGGCCGAAGTGCGCCAACGGGCACGCCGACCCGGTCGCCCGGCCCTGGGGCGGGCCGGACGAGGAGACCCTGCGGCAGTGGCTGGAGGAGCCCGGCGGCCTCGGCACCCGCGAGCGCGAGCACCCCAGCCCGGCCCTGGCGGCGGAGCTGAGCAGCGACGAGCCGCCGCTGTAGTGCGCCGGATCCGACGCCGCTCTGCCCGCCCGCCGAGGTCCGGTGGAAGCCGACCGATTCCGAGGAGGACCTGATGCCACCCGAGCCCGCCGAACCCGACACGGGAGCACGGGACCGGCGCACGCCGCAGGGCGCCGCGGCCGACGGCCCCACCCCACCACCGTCCACGACCGGCGGGACGATCCGGGGGCCCGCCTCCGCCCAGCCGGGCCCTGCGGCTCAGCAGCCGCCCGCGGAGCCGCCCTACAGCGTCCTCGGCGACCCGGCGTACGAGGTCGTCGAGTCCCGGCGGGTCGGCGAGAGCACCTACGTGCGCGCCTTCCGGCGCGGAACCGAGGAGGAGTCCCTCTGGGTCCACCGCGGCGAGGAGTCCGAGGAGCTCATGACCAGCGGCGGGGCGTTCCGGCCCCATGACGCCTACCGCGCGATGACCGGACCGAACGCCCCGACCTCGCTCTACGAACAGCTCGTCAAGGAAGGCGACCTCTGGGACGTCCAGGTCCGCGACAACGAGAGGTGGGAACGCGAACGCGAGCGGGCCGAGGCCGAGGCGGCCCTGCACAGCCTGAACGCGGGGCCCGACGACGACGGCATGGCCCAGGCCGAGGCCGAGGCCGACGGGGCCACTGCCGCGAAGTCCCGTTCCTCCGACGACGGGTGGCTGTCCGACGCGCTGGCGCTCACCGCCGACATGCCGCCGGAACAGGCCGCGCTCCTGCGGGAGCGCCTCGGTGTGCTGACCGCGGCCCTCCCGAACGTCCGGCACGAGCCCGCCCCGGACGACGCGGCGCTCGCCGGGCTCCCGCCCGAGCAGGTCCTCGCCGAACTCACCTCCGCCATCGAGACCGTACGGGCCCGCGCGGAGTGGTGGCTGGCGCTGCCGCAGTGGGCACAGGTCCGGTCGGTCCAGGCGGCGGCCGTCGGGGCCTGGGCCGCCGTCAAGGAGGCCGTCGGGCAGCAGACCGTGCTCGCCGACGGCGAGTACCGGGCGACCCGGCTCCTGCGGGGGATCTGCGCCGCGGCCTGCCGGTCGGTCGCCCGCCTCGCGGCCGACCTCGCCCACGATCTCACCACCCGCGGCTACGGCGGCACGCCCGCCTGGACCGCGCTGCGCGCCCTGTCCCGGCGGGCCGGAACGCTGGCCGCACGGGTCCTCGGCCGTCCCGTCGACCGTGCCACCGCCCGACGCCTGGCCGCGCTCGACGCCGAGGTCGCGGCGATGGCCGAGGCGGAGCGGGCCGACCGGCGCGCGGTGCTGGCCGACGGGGCCGACCGGGTCGCCGCGGCCTTCGCGGCCTGGGCCGGCACACCGATGGGCCGCCGGCTGGCGCGCTCCGCCCACCCGCGCGTCGCCGCGCTCCGCAGGGCCTGCCAGGGGATCCCACGCCCCGGCGTCGAACCGGCGTCGGTGGCGCGCGCCTACGCCCGGCTGGCGAGGGCGGCCCGCGCCCTGGCCGACGCCGCCCGCGCCGCGCGCCGGTTCCGCAGCGCCGACGTGGCGGTGCTGGACGCCGTCACGCGGGCCGCGGACGAGCACACCCGCCGGGTCGCGCCCGCCGCCGGCCTCACGCCGCCCCCGCCCGCCGTCCGGCACGCCCCGTACGCGACCAGGCAGGGCGCGAGCGGCGGCTCCATGCTGGTCGCGGACGCGCTCAGCGCGTGGACGGCGACCGAGATGGGCGGCCACCTGCACGGCTCCCGGCACCCCCGGGTGGCCGCGTTGAGGGCGTCCTGGAGGAGCCTTCCCCCGGTCGATCTCCCTGGCGGCCCCGCCGTGGGAGCCCGGGCCTTCCACCAGGTCGCGGAGAGGGCGAGGGCCCTCACCGAAGCCGCTCGCGCCGGCGGCCGCTTCCGGCCCGGCGACCTCGCCGCCCTGGACGCCCTCGCCCTGGCCGCCGCCGTCCACGCGGGCCGACTGGCCGCCACCGCCGGCACTTCGCTGCCCTCCGGGGCCGGCACGCCGGCGACGCCGGCGCACCGGGCGGCGGCGCTGCGGCTCGCCGAACCCTTGCAACAGGGCACGTCGCCCTCGGCGAGGCCGAGCGCTCCTTCCTGGAGCTGATCCGGCTTGTCCACCAGCACCGCGGCCTGGAGCGCACCACCCTGCTGGAGCAGGCTGCCCGCATCCCGGGCCTGTACGTCCCTGGGAGGACATCTCATTTGGGGCCTACGAAGGCTGCACGTGTGACGATCATGGAGCGTCTCGTCCCGGACGAGTTGTGGGAGTTGTTCCAGTCGGTGGTGCCGGCGGCGCCGACCCGCCCCCAGGGCGGTGGTCGGCGCCGCTACGGCGACCGGGAGGTGTTGGCGGCGATCGTGTTCGTGGCGACGTCCGGGTGCACGTGGGCTCAGCTGCCGCCCTGTTTCGGCCCGTCCGGGCCTACCGCCCATCGGCGCTTCACCGAATGGAGCAGGGCCCGGGTGTGGGCCAAGCTCCACCGGGTCGTCCTGGACGAACTCGGCGCGCACGGCGAGCTGGACTGGTCGAGGTGCGCGGTCGACTCGGTGAACATGCGGGCCCTGAAAAGAGGGAACTGACGGGTCCGAATCCTGTGGATCGGGGCAAGTACGGGTCGAAGATCCACCTGCTCACCGAACGCACCGGTTCACCCCTGTCGCTCGCGATCTCCGGGGCGAATGTCCACGACAGCCAGGCCCTGATCCCGCTCGTCGACGCGATCCCGCCAATTCGCTCGCGACGCGGCCCGAGACGGCGCAGACCCGGCAAGCTGCACGGCGACAAAGCCTATGACCACCGCTTCCTCCGCGCCTTCCTGCGCCGTCGGCGGATACCAGCCCGCATCGCCCGCCGCGGGATCGAGACCTCCAACCGCCTCGGCCGGCACCGCCGGGTGATCGAGCGCACCGTCGCCTGGCTCGGCGGCTTCCGCCGGCTCCACCGCCGCTACGAACGCAAGGCCGACCACTTCGCCGCCTTCGCCAGCATCGCAGCAGCCATCATCTGCACCCGCAGATTCTCTGAATGAGATGTCCTCTCAGCCCCAGTTCTGCAGCTGCTGGAGCAGGTCGGCGTTGCCCTCCATCCTCAGCGAGCCGGCTGGGATGCGCATGTACATGAGCAGGGCCATCTCACTCGCCGTGCCGTAGATGGCGGCGGTGGGCTTGCTCTCGGCGGCCTCCGCCGCAGTGAGCCGGGTGAAGCGGGAACCGGCGGCGTCCACCGTCTGGCGCCAGGAGCCAGCCTCGGCCGCGTGGTAGTCCATGGTGGCGGGCTCGCCCGGCCACGGGACCGTGACGGTGCAGACGGTGGCGAGGAACTCCTCGATGGCGTCGACCGCCTCGGTCGTCGGCAGCTCCTGCGGGGTACCGGAGGCCAGCTGGGCGTCGTAGGTGTGGATCAGCGACTCCGGGACGCGGCGGCGGGCCACGGCGGCCACCGTGTGCGGCGAGGCCAGCGGCTCCCACCAGGCCCAGCAGCCCCGGTCCGGGCCGGCCTCGCGCAGAGCAGTGAGCAGCTGCTCCGTCGAGTCGGCCAGCCAGGCTATGAGGGCCTCGCGCTCCCTGGGCGCCGCCAGCCCGTCCTTGCTCGGCCGCTCGTCGCCCGGCGCGGTGTTCCGCACGATGTAGGCCCAGAAGCGGTCCCCCTCACTGAGGTGGTTCGCCAGGTCGTACAGCGTCCAGCCCGGGCAGGACGGGACGTCGGCGTCGAGGCTGGGGGCCGCGGCGACGGCGGCGCGGAACGCGGCGGACCGCTCGTCAATCATCCGCAGCAGGACGGGAAAGGAGAGATACTCAGTCACGCAGACCTTGTATCACCCGGACCGGAACTCTCGCACTCGATTTAGGCCCCAAATGAGATGTCCCCCAAGTGCTGTGACCGGCGCGGTCCACCGTGATCGGAAGGCGGCGAACGGGACGAGCGCACGCGCAACGGCTGGTATTACTGGGGCATGCAGGAAGAGACGGCACGCTCCGCGATCGACACGTTCATCTCCGCGTTCAACGCCTCGGACGACAGCTATGTGACTGCCCTGCTCTCCCAGGCCCTGACCTCGGACGTGGTCTTCTGGGGGCCGTTGGGCCGCAGCGAAGGAATCGCGGCGGTCGAGCAGTTCGTGCTGGACATCCGGCGCCACCCGGCGGGGACCGGCACGATGGCGCGCTGCTCAGCGGTGGACATGCCCGACGAGTGGGCCCGGTACCAGTGGGTCTTCACCATGCCGGATGGAGGCCCCCGCCTGGCGGGAACGGACGTCGTCCATCTGCGGCGGAGCCTCATCGACCAGGTCATCGTCTTTGCGGGGGAGATCGACCCGTCCGCCTCCTGAGTCGTCCTTCTGTCGCTGTCCTTCTCGTGAGCTTGTCCCTTTCCGGCCTGGACCACGACGCGCTCCACCGCGAGAGCGCGGCCAAGGCGCGCCTGTACGCCCGCCACGGCCTGCTGGCCGCCGACATCGAGGCGGCAGCTCGCCGCCTCGATCGCGCCCGGCCGACCGGAGACCGGGCGCACGCCGCCCCGGTGCGCCGCCAGGGCCTGACCGTCCTGATCGACGCCCCGAGGCCGGACCTGATCGCCTGGTACCTGGCCGCGGGCTGCCCGGACGCGGTGCTCCGCCGCGCGGGGGTCCTGACCCGGGACGCGCAGGAGTACGGCGAGTTCACCGAGCACATCGCCACCCGCCTGTGCCACCTCGCCCCCTGGCACGGCCGGCCCGTCGTTCCCAACGGCACCCACCGGACCGCCGCGCAGGAGGCCACCGACCCGTGCGATCTGATCGAGCATCGCATCCGATCCGCCGTCCATGCCCCGGAGCCGCATGACCAGCAGCCCGAAGCCCACCGTCGACGCGGTGGTCCTCACCATGAACGATCGCCCCGAGGAGTTCCCGCGGGCGATGGCCTCGCTCCTCGCCCAGGAGGGGGTCGACCTGCGCGTGGTCATCGTCGGCAACGGCTGCGAACCGGACTACGTGCCCGACGGCGTCACCGTCGTCACCGTGCCGGAGAACCTCGGGATCCCCGAGGGCCGCAACGTCGGAGCCGACCGCCTCGCCGGGCCCGACGAGGCGGAGTTCCTCTTCTTCTTCGACAACGACGCCATCCTGCCCGAGCGCGATGTCCTGGCCCGGCTCGTCGAGCAGGCCCGCCGCCACCCCGAGGCCGCCTATATCCAGCCGCGCATCGCCGACCCCGACACCGGCGTCACCGTGCGCCGCTGGGTGCCCCGGCTGCGGGCCGGCGATCCGAGCCGGCCCGGCACCGTCACCGCGATGGCCGAGGGCGTCGTGCTGATCCGCCGGGCGGACTTCGAGCGTGCCGGGCACTGGCCGGGCCGTTTCTTCCTGTACCACGAGGGCTTCGACCTCGCGATGAGGATCTGGGACCAGGGCCGCACCGGCTTCTACGCCCCGGAGATCATCGTCCACCACCCCGCCAGCGACCCCGCCCGCCACGCCCTCTACCTGCGCCTGGTCGCCCGCAACCGGGTCTGGGTCGCCTACCGTCGCCTGCCCGTACCGCTCGTCCCGATCTACATCACGTCCTGGATCGTCATCACGGCGATCCGCATGCGGCGCGACCGCACCGCGTTGCGCACCTGGTTCGCCGGGCTGCGGGAGGGGCTGCGCGGCGGGCACGGCGAGCGCCGGCCAATCTCGTGGGCCACGGTGTGGCGCCTGACCCGGGCGGGGCGTCCCCCGGTCCTGTGACCCCCGGCTCGCTCGTGTCCCAGCCCCGGATCCGTCGGTGATTCCGGTCTTCCGGTCCGGCCGTTGACGCCAGGGCTGCGGGACCGCTCACGCCCGGGCGGCCGCGAGCGGTCGGTCCCGCCAGGTCGTGGCCCCGCTGACGTGCGGCGTCACCCCGGGCGGCGCCGTGTCAGGGCGGCGGCGGTGAGGATCAGCTGGGCCGTCGCGTCCAGGGTGCTGTCGGGGCCGATGAGACCTCGTACGTGGGGTGGTCGCTCCTACGCGCTCCTGACCGTGGCTGCGGTCACATGAAGTGGTTCTGGCTCACCTCCGGAACGAGCCGGAACCGCTTCTCGTGGACAAAGCCACTACGGCCGGTACAAGGACGGGACACCGTCGCGGGGCAGGCGTTCGCGGCATCGGTGCACCGTCTGCGGACCACCCAGCCCGGCCTGCCGGCGCACGACGGTCTCCCGCTTCTCGGCCCGGCGCCGCTGGACGGCGGGCAGGCGTTCGGCCGCCTCGCGTCCGCGCTCGTCGACCGGCATCGCCGTACGCGCCCGCTGTTCGTCACGCAGGGCGTCGACCCGCAGGCGAAGGCGGCCGGCCCGGTCGCGGTACTCGCGGGCGGTGCGGTGGTGGTGCCGGGCGTCCTGGTCCACGATTCGGCGCAGGTGGTCGCGGTAGGTCTCGGCGCGGCCGCCGATCCGTGCCCACAGGTCCAGTGCGGCGTCGACGCCGGCGAGGTCGCCGATGTCGGCGAGCGCCTGGGCGCGGACGATCCGGTGGTGGTGCTCGGCCTGGAGCAGGGCCTCGAACTCCGCCTGCCGGGTGCGCTGCAGCTCGACGAGGTCTTCGCGCTCCCCATCCCGGAGCGCGGGACGGCCGGACGGGTCGGCGGCGGCGAGTTCGGCGGCCAGGCGGGCCCGGCGCCGGGTCAGGTCGGCGAGTGCGGCGTCGGCCGCGCGCAGCCGGCCGTGGCCGGTGACACGGTCGACGAGCGCCCGGACCTGCTGGTCGATGCGGCCGCCGGCGAGCATCCGGGCCTCGGCGCGGGCGGCACGGTCCTCGGCGTCGGCCACGGCCCGGTCCAGGCGCGCGGCGCGGTCGAGGACCGTCCGCAGGGCCGCGTCGAGTTCGGCGTCCGACCAGCCGCCGAACGGGCGTTCCCGCCAGGCCGGAACGCCGGCCTGGACAGGGCGCCGCCCGTCGGGACGCACGGCGGGACGCACGGCGGGCGGCCGCGCGCGAAGCCGTTCGGCGGCCCGGCCGCGGTCGGCGTCGGCCCTGGCCCGCAGACCGTTGGGGGCGGTGCGGGCCAGTCGCCGTTCGGCGGCGGCGAGCGCGTCGGCGGCCCGGCCGGCCAGGACGGTGTGCGCGTCCGCCCGGGTCTGCAGGGCGGACGCGCGGGCGCGCTGGTCGTCGGTGGCGGCCGTCCGGCGGGCGGCCTCGGCGCGGACCTGGTCGTCGTCGGCCAGTTGCCGGGCGCGGGCGGCCAGGCGCCGGACCGCGTGGACGGCGGCCAGCGCGTCGGCGGCCTCGGCCGCTTCGACGCGGGCGGCCCGTCCGCGTGCGGTGGCCCGCCGTCGTTGCTCCTCGTCGACGACGGTCGGGGCCGGACGGTTGCGCCAGGCGGTGATCGCCTGCTGGGCGAGGTCGTGGTCCGCGGCCTGGATCGGCTCCTCGGGACGGTCCCCGAGCGCCTGCTTCTCGTGTCCGTGGTCCCACAGGTCGCGGTAGGCGGCGACGAGCGCCGCCGCTCTGTCCCAGAGCGCGCGGTGGGGGTGGGCCGGGGCGGGTGCGGGGCCGAGCACGTCGAGCCAGGTGGGGCCGGTGGCGGCGAGTTCGGCGGCGTGCTGCTGCTCGTCGGGCAGGAGCTGGGCGGCACGCCACAGGCCGCGCTGCTCGGTACGCGCGGCGGCGGGGGCGTCACCGGTGGCCCGGGTGGCGCGGAAGCCGGCCAGGTCGCGCCAGGCAGCGGCGGCCGCGATCCGGTCGGCCCACGGGCGGGCCCGGTCGGCATCGGCGGGTTCGGGCCCGTAGGCGGCCGCCCAGCCGGTGCCGGTGTGGGCGTTCGCGCGGGCGCGGGCGGCGAGGCGTTCCGCCCGGACGGTGGCGTGGGCGGCGAGGTCGTGGGCGAGGGTGACGCGCCGGTCGCCGGGGTCGGCGTCGGGCAGCACCAGGCCCATCGCCTCCAACAGCGCGGCGCCGGGCCGGGCGCAGGGCGGGTCCCAGTAGGTCGGGGCGGTCGCGGGGCGGGGCGCGCCCTCGGGCAGGCGGAAGCGCTCACCGCGGTGTTCGACCAGGGCGTCGAGGCGGGCGACCACGATGGCGGCCAGGTCACGCAGCGGCCGGCCGGTGCGGTGGTCGGTCTCGTTGCCCCGATCGTCCGCCCAGGCGGCGCGCAGGAGCCGGTCGGTGTCGTGGCCGTCGTCGGCCAGGCGCGCGCAGCGGGCGCGCAGGGCGGGCCAGGCCTCGGCGGCGGCCAGGCGGGAGGCGGCGCGGCCGCCGAGCAGTGCGGCGATCGCCTGCTGCGCGGCTTCGGCGTTGAGTTCGTCGAGGACGTGGACGAGGCGGCTGGTGGAGATCGCGAGGGACTGGGCCTGCTCCTCCTGGCGGCGGGCGGTGGCGCTCGCGGAGAGCCGGGTGCCGTCCCGTTCGACGACGGCGTGCCAGATCTCGCGGGCGGTGCGCGGGTGGCCGGGTTCGCCGCTGTCCCCGTCGGGGGGCTCCTGGGTGATCAGGTAGGCGTGGTTGCCGTAGCGGCCGCGGGTGAGGGCCGGGTAGACGCCGTTGCGGTTCCAGCCGGTGTCGAGCAGGGCGCGGCCGACGTCGACGGTGACGCCCTGGCAGCGCGCGGAGGTGATCGCGTAGCCGAGGTCGACGGCGTCGGCGACGTAGGCCGGGGGCAGGGTGACGGTGCGGCGGGTCCGCTGGTGGCGCACGGTCAGGGAGCCGTCGGCGCCGACGGCCTCGACGGTCCAGGTGTCGCCGTTGCGCACCCACTGGCGCCGGTCGACGGTGGCGAGGCGGCGGTCGTTCACCCGGGTGACCACGATGTCGCCGGCGCCGGCGCGCCCGCGGGCGCCGAGGTCGGCCGTGCGCCGGTCGTCCACCAGGCCGCGGGCGATGCGGTCCTCACGGGCGAGGCGGGACAGCTCGGCGACGGCAGCGCCGGTGGCGGCGATCATGACGGAGGTCAGGCCGTCCTCGACGTCCCGCCGCCAGTCCTCGAAGAGCCGGCGCATGACCGGGGCGGCCGGGCCGCAGTGGATGCGCCCGCGCAGGTCGTACGCGTCGAAGGCGGCGCCGGCATCGCCGACGGACAGCCGGCGGGCCGCGTCGACCTCCCACTGGCGGACCGTGCCGCCCGGGTCGCGGAAACGGCGGACCTCGGTGAGGCGGACGACGGCGTCGGGGACGCTCTCCTCGATGTCGGCGAGCGCGCCGCCCGCTCCGGGCGAGCCGAGCTGGCGCGGGTCGCCGATCGGCAGCAGCCGCCCGCCGGCCTGCCGGACCTGGCCGAGCAGCGCGGCGAGATCGGGGGTGGAGGCCTGCCCGGACTCGTCGACGATGACGATCGTGCCGCTCTGGAGCGTCCAGTGGCGCAGGCCCCGCCCGTACCGCTCGGACATGGTCCGCCACCTGGCGATGTTCTCCGCCCGGATGCCCGCCTCGGCGGCGAGCAGGTCGGCCTGGACCTGGCCGCCGGCCAGCCCGATGACGGGGATCCGATGGGCATCCGCGACCTCCCGCACCAGACGCATGATCGTGGTCTTGCCGGTGCCGGCGGGGCCGACCACCCACGTGGCCCGGGTGTCCGCTCCGAAGATCCGGCGGACCGCCTCGCGCTGCTCGTCGGAGGGAGCGAAGCCACGCCCGCTCTCGCCGGCCGCGAGCACCCGGTCGACCTGCTCGGCCGTCAGGCGGTGCACCGGCACGGGGGTCGTGGACGCCTCGGCAAGGCCCCGCTCGGCGGCCCGGATGCCGTGGGAGGTCCACACCCGGGATCCGATCTCGGCGAACAGCGACGGACGGTCGTCGGAGCGGGCGTACCGGGCGGGCAGGGGGACCGCGTCGGGCGGGGTCAGCAGCTCGCACCGGACGGGGCTGAGGACGCCGTCGACGACCCGGACGAGGACCCGGTGGTAGTCCTCGCGCAGGTGGGCGCCGACCGCGGTGAGCCGACGGCACGCCTCGGCCTCGACGTTGGCGCGCGTCCAGGTCGCGCGATGGCTCTCCAGCTCGGCGAGCACCGCGTCGATCGCCCTCGGAACGACCATCGGGTCGGGGCCCGGGGCGGGGTGGGTGGCGCAGGTACGGGCGGCGGCCCGCAGCAGCTTGTCGGGACGCCTGATGCCGTACGCCTTGGCGCGGCGGCGCCACTGCCGGCGCTCGCCGTCGACGGTGGTCGCGGTCTTCGCCGGACGGGACCGGAGAGTGGCGGCCTGGGCCAGCTTGTACTGCTCGGCGCGCTCGGGCGCACGGCCCTCCCGGGCCGTGAACTCCGCGATCATCCCGGTGAGGGCCCGCTCGGTGGCCTCGCGGCGCTGGGAGAACCCGCGCACCGCGCCCAGGGACACCCCGAGGAACTCGCGCACCGGTCGCTTCGCGGGCCGGATGCTGTCCTGGCGCGCCCCGGCGCGGACGCCGAACTCGGCATGCATCTCGCGCTCCAGCTCCGCGGTGTAGGCCTCCGAGAGGGCGACCGCGATCCGGTGCAGATGGCGCGCGTCCAGGGCCAGCCAGCGGCCGTCCTCCACCCGCACCTTGCTGCTGATCGCCAGGTGCCGGTGATACGCCGGATCGGCCGCCCGGCTGCTGCGGTGGACGAACACGCAGGCGATGAAACCCTTGGCACGGACCTGCACCTGGGAGGCGGGCGTCGGGCCGGTCCGGGTGATGCACGCCTCGCGCTCGACACGTTCGAAGATCCGCCGGAAGGCGCGCTCCTCGACGGCCTCCAGCCGGGCCCGCTCCTCGTCGTCGGCGCACCCCCACAGCACGCTGAAGCTCTTCACCGGGGAGAACACCATCTCCCACCCGCACCGGGCGGTCCGGTTGCCCTCCGTCTCGGCCTTCGCCCGCAACTGGAGCAGCCGCTCCTCGGTGGCCCGCGGCTCGGCGGCGGCGTACCGCTCGTACAGCTCCTCGGCGCTCGGGTAACGGCTCCAGCGCCGGCCGAGCGGGCTCCCGTCGACCGGACTCAGGGCGTCCTTGAACAGGGCGTCGGCGGCCTCCTGGGTGACCCGCCGGCCGGCGATGCCGAGCTCGGCCGCCTGCGCCCCGAGCCACACGCCGGGGGTGTCCCCGCCACCCTCCCAGTGGGCCGCCAGCGACCGCGCACCGGTCCTCACATCGTCGCCGGCGACGGTGGAGAGCAAATAGTCGATGCCGCTGCCCGCACTGATCGGGTGAAGGGTGATCACCGGCCGGCCCCGGCACCGTCCCGACGCACCGCAGCGCCGGCGACGTACCGGTCTCCCGGGCGGCCGACGGAGCAGGGCACCTGGCGCACTCCTTCGGGATCAACGGCGGATAGCAAGAGGTGTGCTGTTCTTGATCAGGCTAGTTGCCCGTCCGCTCTCGCTTCGGCATCTCGTCCGTGTCCGCTGCTCTTCGTCGATCGCCTCTCTCCCCTCCTGGTTGTCCCTCCGTCACCTTCCGATCTGCTCGTGATCGGGCACTTCCGGACCGCGTATTCCTTCTGCCGAGCGACGACGCGGGGCGGCTCACCCGAAGGTGCTGTACTCGGGCACGGTGGGACGCCAGGATCGCGCCATGACCTCACGCAGGAACGAGCAGATGATCGACCGGCGCGCCGCCCTGAAGCAGCGCCAGGATCAGGAACGCGAGAACCTCCGGCAGCGGCAGACCCGCCAGACCTCCGCCCTGACCGCGATCGACAGGGCCAAGGAGCGCGTCGAGCTGGCCCAGGGAGAGCTCGCCAGAGAGCTGGAAAAGGCCGTGCCGCTCTTCGACGGCGACATCGAGGAACTCGCGGAAACGGCCGGGATCCCCAAACGCGATGTGCAGGCCGCGCTGAAGGGCCGGAAGGACATCTCCGCACGCATGGCGAAGCTCACCTTCCCCTCCCCGACAGCAGCCTCGGCGAGCGACGAAAGCCAGGACGCGGAACCCGAGCCGGCCGACGCCTGACCACCGCACCGGACGGTCCGCTGCTGTCCGCGCTTCTCACCGACCCCGGCGGCGCACTCGTGCGACGCCTCACCGCCCACGGCATCCCCAGCCGCCCGGGCCGCCGCTCTCGTGCAGCTCGCGCAGGACATGCCCCCGGCCGTCCTCGCCCCCATGCTCGGCCTCAACCTCATCACCTCACCCTCACGCGATCGCTCCCGGGCCGCGACCGACTGGACCGCCTACCTCCAGGCCCGGGCTGCGGCGTCATCACCTTCGCCGGGTGTCAAGGGACAGTGGGATCTCCCCGGTGGCGGAAAGCTGATCGGATCTGATCAACATTTCGGGATCGCCCAGCGTGACTGGCTTAGGTCGTCAGGAGTATCCGGCGACGCAGCAACGGGAAGCTGGCACGTCCATATCCTTGCCTTTTGAGGTATTTGATCCGGTTGACGTGACCCTCGACCGGGCCGCTGTTCCAGCGCAGGGTGAGGCCGGCGGTCACGGCGTCGAGGTCCTGGCGCAGGTGGCGGGCGAAGTTGCGCAGGGGCGGCAGGTCGGTGGCCTCGGTCTGCTCGATCCACTCGGGTAGGTGCTCACCGTCGAGGTTCTTCATCATCCGGGCGAAGTCGCGCACCCGTTCGGCGGCGGTGGCCAGTTCGGGGCAGCGGGCCAGGAGGTGCTTGAGCCGGAGGGCTTCGTCGCTGGTCAGGGCGTCGGGGTGGCGGGTGAGCCAGCCGGCGGCCTGTCGGACGGTCAGCGTGGTCGGCAGCCTGGGTGCCGGTGCGGGCGAGGAACGGAACGGCTCCAGCCAGCGTCGGACGCTGCGGTTGCTGCCCCGGTAGCCCAGGGCCTGGATCTCGCGGAAGAGCAGTCCGCTGTCCGTGCAGCCGTCGTTCCACCGCTGGTTCAGATAGCCGACCCACGGGGCGAGCGCGCGGCCACCCTGCCTGGATGGGACCAGCAGTTCCTCGACCGCGGGGACGTGAGCGTACTTGCGGACGGTCTTGCGGTCCAGGCCGAGCAGCTCCGCGATCCGGCCGATGCCCACACCCTTGCCGTACAACTCCTTTACGGTGGCGAAGCGTTCACGGGTCGTGCTGGCCCGCCTGCCGTCCGGGAGCTGCACCTGCGGTTCAGGGGCAGGGGCGGGGTTCTGGGCCTGGTCGTCCGGGTTCTTCAGGCAGGCGCGGTGGGCGATCACGCACTTCTCGACCGTCTCGGCGAGGTTCTTCCACAAGTGAAAGCGGTCTGCCACTTGCACCGCGTCCGGTGCGGCGGTGCGGACGGCCTCGGCGTAGGCGCTGGCCCGGTCGCGGCACACGATCTCGGCGCCGGGATGCTTGCGCAGCCAGTCGGCCAGGGTCTCGGCGGTGCGGTCGGGCAGCACGTCGATGGGGCGGCGGGCCTCGATGTCGATGAGGACGGTGGCGTAGACGTGGCCGCGCTTGAGGGCGAAGTCGTCGACGCCGAGGACCCGCGGCGCCCGCTGGAGCGGCGGGTCGGGCAGCGTGCGTATGAGGTTGAGCAGGGTGTTCGCGCCGGCCCGGCAGTGCAGGTGCTCGGCGAGTCGGCTCCCGGCACGGCCGGCGAGTGCGAGCGCGACCGCTTCCAGCACCTCGCGCTGGAGCAGGCTGCGACGGCCGTAACGGAACGTCAGACCTTCGACCTGCTCGGCGAACGTCCGGCGCGGACAACCGGGCGCCTCGCAGCGGAACCGGCGTACCGACAGGGCGATCGTCGCGGCACGGCCGCCGACGGCCAGGTCGGCGATCCGCCGCCGGTAGCGGTCGTGCACCCGGGCCGAGCCGGCACCGCACCCCGGGCAACATGCCTGCTCGGAGGCCGAACGAGCAGTGATCCGCAGCCCCGTCTCCGCGACGCGGACCTCCTCGACCACCAGGCCGGACAGCTGCGGGAGCAGCAGCTTCAACGTCTGATCACATAGCACTACTGTTCAAAGATCGACCTGATGATCAGTCACGCTGGGCGATCCCGAAATGTTGATCAGATCCGTCTGCCGCGTCCGCTGACAGCCGGGGCGATCCATCGGATCGACATGCGGTTCTGCTCGGGGAAGTGCCGATCCCGGGCCTACCGGCGGCGCGCTGCCCGCCGGGCCCGCCTCGCAGCGTGACGTCAAGCCGTTGCGGAAATCGGTGGGCTACCGGACGGTATGACGCCCGGACGTCACGTTCCAGGCCGTGTGGAACCAGAACTCTCCGGAGGTGGGCCCGTGTTCAACGCTGTACGTACTGTGATGACCTTCGCCGTCGACCCCGCGGTGTCGGCCCGGTGGTGGGGGCGGCGCCGGCCGGCACAGGTCAGACGGTCGCGGCCGGGGCGGGCTCGGTGGAACCGGCCTGTCGGTGCTCGTACCGCTCCTGGGCCAGCGCCTCCACCCGGTTGCGGAACGCCGACTCCGGCCCCGTGCCCCACTCGTGCATCATCACCAGCAGCTGGTTGAGTACCGTGTCGTACTCGACGAGCGTGCTGCTGCCCTCCGGGATCCGGCTCGCCAGCTGCGAGAGCCGCTCGTAGTCGCCGTCGGCCGTCAGTTTGGCCCTGAAGTTGGCGACGTACGTCGAGAGCTTGTCGCCCTTGGCGTAGTTCAGCTTGTTCCTGATCAGTGCGGTGTGCGATTCCGGGATGGTGGCGCTCTCCCGGGCGAGCAGTGCTTCGAGTTCGCCGATCCGGGCCGTCCGGTGCTTGGCCAGGGCGATGGCCTCCGCCTCGCTCATGCTCAGCGGGAGCATCAGCATGACCGCCGAGTTCCCGTACGTCCGGTGCGTGGCGACGTGCGTGAGCTCGTGGACCAGCGACCCCGTGCGCTCGACGGTCCCGTCCGGCTGGGTGAGCCCGTGCTTGACCGTGTAGGCCTGCCCCGCCGGCCCGCCGAGCTTGGCACCCGCGCCACCGGCCTCGAAGTTGACCTGGTCCGTGCCGGTCAGCACCTCGGTCAGGATCCGCTTCAGGGTGCCGTCCGTCAGCGTGTCGCGCAGCGCCTCGATCCGCGCCAGGTCCCGGCGGACGAGGTAGGCCTTCTGCTCCGGGGTCAGCGCGTGGACCGCCCGGCTCATGAGGTCCTGGACCAGGGCGCTGAGAACTCCGAGGTCCTTGCCGTCCGGCGTCGCCGCGTGCCTCGCGAGCAGGTCGTTCGCCTCCATGAGGTGGACGAACCCGCCGGACTCGTCGTCGCGCCGCTGGTAGCGCTCCAGGCAGTCGTAGATGGGCTGCTCCTGCCGGGCCTGGCGCATGGCGGTCTCGACGGCGACGTCCAGGGCCATCCCGTTCTTCTCGGTGGCCGCCTCGTTCATGAGATCGAAGGTCGCGTTCTTGCGCGGGCCGTCCTTCAGTTCCTCCTGGGCCTTGAGGCACAGTTGGACGATCGCCTCCAGTTGCTGCGAGCGGACGGAGAACTGCTGTTCCGGAATCGCGTGGAACCGCTCCAGCGCCGCGTCCAGCTTCTTCAGCGCACCGGGACGGATGCTCTTCTTCACAGAGCTCCGCTGCTTGAAGGCCTCCACGCTCATCAGACGGGCGATCGGCAGGGCCTCCGAGGGCCGGCTCCCCCGTTCGGGGGCCGGCACCGCCGGGGCCAGCGCCACCGTGGCCATCCCGCTCCCCGCCATCACCCGCCGGGCGTTGGCCTCGGCTTCGCGTTCGAAGCGGTCGGAGGGGTCGGACACCCGCAGGCCCGCGCCGTTGTCCGTGCCCGCGACCGGACCCCGGCGCTGCTGGATGACGTGCGTCAACTCGTGGGCCAGGGTGTGCTTGTCGCCGCCACCGTCACCGAGCACCACATGGTGGCCGCTGGTGTACGCACTGGCGCCGACCTCGGCGGCGGAGGCCTTGGCGGCGCTGTCGTCATGGATCCGGACGTCGGAGAAGTCGGCGCCGAAGCGGTTCTCCATCTCGGTGCGGGTCGCACCGTCGAGCGGCCGACCGCCGGTCCGCAGGACCTCGAACACGGTGGAGCGCTGCACCGCGAACCGTGCCGAATCCCCCTGTGCGAGGTGCCCGGCGTGCAGCACCCCGCCCCGGCGCATCATCTGCACGACGGCGGCGTTCCCGACCGAGGCCTGGAGCGCGAGCAGGCTCCGCCCGGTTGCCGGAATCTCTCCCGCCGGCCGCTTGGACGCAGCCGTACGCTGCGCCGCCTGCAGTCCGTCCCGCTGGTCGTCGCGTTCCTGTGCTCGCACTGCCGCTCCTGACCCCGGGTGGCGACGACGTGGCCGGGTCGCCACGGTGGCCACCGCACACTCACGGCCCAGGATCCCACCCGGCTCGCCCCGCAAGGACGGCCGTACCCCAAAGGGCACCGAACTCTGCCCGAAAGCCCCTCGCCCGCCGGGCCGCACCGCTTCCTCAGCCGCCGACTTCGGCCGGCTCTCCGGAACGACCGCCTACGACGGGAGCGGGTCGGCCGGGGGCGGCGACCGTCACGCCCGGCCGGTCGAACCTGCCGTCCACCGGTCGGTGGACGGCACGGGTGGGGCTACCGGCAGCGAGTCCGGTTCGGGCGCGCCGGCCGCCTGCCAACTCGCCGACGGGACACTTCCATGGTTTGCCGACGAATCACCTCACAATGGGTCGCGACTCGACTACGAGAGGCGACATCATGCCGATGATCCTCATCAAGGGCAGCTACCTGATCAAGGGCTTCGAACCGGACGGCGACACCATCCGCTTCCTCCCCGACGACCTCACCCTCTGGTCCAAGGTCCCCGGCGGGGTCAAGGTGAAGGACGGTGGCGCCAGCTTGCGGCTGGACGGGATCGACGCCCTGGAGACGCACTACCAGGGCGTCGGTCCCGAGTTCGCCCACCAGCCGCTCGACCTGGGCGCCCACGCCGCCCGGGATGTCCTGCTGGCCTGGCTGGGCTTCACCGACGTCCAGCGGGGAGGGGACGAGAAGGTCACCTCCGCCACCCCGGAGACCGTCTCCGGGTACATCCTCGCCAGCGGCGCCGACAAATTCGGCCGCTGCGTCGCGTTGGTCGGCAGGGGCACGCCGGACCCGGACGCCGCGAGCGGAACGTCGGTCATGGTCACCGTCCCGATGCTGCACCAGACCGCCAACCACGAACTGCTGTCCCGTGGCCTGGTCTACCCGACGTTCTTCTCGAACCTGCCGGAGGAACTGCGCCTCGACATGGCCGCCACCGCCCGACAGGCACGGGCCATGAAGGCGCCCGACAGCGTCTGGGCCAACGACGTCACCCACACCGGCGCCGTGATCGAGGACCTGGGCAGCCTCACCGACCAGTTGGTCATCCTGCCGAAGCTGTTCCGCAGCCTGGCCGACTACCTGCGGCTCTTCGGCCCCTCCCTCGACGCCTTCCCCGCCTTCCTGGCCGGCAAGGACGACGAGTACTTCTTCTCCGACCCGAGGTTCACGACCAAGGGCCTGCAGCACGTCGTCGACGTCATCGGCAACACCGTCAAGCTGCGCCCCGCCATCGAGGACATCGTCTTCCTCGAGAAGTGAACGGGAGGACGCCCACCATGCCACCCACTGCCGACTTCCGCGGCCTCTCCGAACACCTCACCGGTACGGCCCCGCTCGACGCCCGGCTCTCCGACGCCTTCCAGCAACGCGTCCTCACCGCCTACCCCCCCGATCTCCCCCGCCTGCTCACCGCCTGGACCACCGCGACGGGCGCGCCGGACCCGGGCAAGGACCTCCAGGACACCCTGGACGCCGACGCCGCGCTCGCGCTCACCGCGCGCGCCGTGATCACGGTCTGGTACACCGGGCTGTTCCCCCACCCGGACGAGACGCCGGATCCCCCCGGCACCTCCGCACAGTGGCGCTCCGGCCTGATCTGGAGCGTGATCGAGGCCCACCCGGGCTCCGCCGCACCGCAGCCGCCCCAGCCCAGCGGGTACGGCCACTGGACCCAGCACCCCTGAGCGAGCGAGGAACCGACCCCATGGACTTCGATTTCGACCTGGTCGTGGTGGGCGCCGGCGTCGCCGGGGCGCTCACCGCCTGCACCGTGAAGGCCGCGAAACCCGGCGCCCGCGTCCTGATCCTGGACGCCGGGAACAACGGCCTCGACGCGACGCAGCGGGCCGCGTTCGTCGAGGCCTACCAGCTCTCCCCCGGCAAGGGCGTCCCGACGCCCTACGCCGATCTGCTGAACAACAAGGACGGCTTCGCCCCCTCCCAGGACGGTGTCAGCAATCCGGTCGTGATGAACCAGTACTACGACCAGAGCGGAACCACCGACCTGTTCAAGAGCGGCTTCCAGCGCATGACCGGCGGCAGCACCTGGGCCTGGCGCGGCAACACCCCCCGCTGGCTCGCCAACGACTTCCGGCTGAACACCGTCTACGGTCGCGGAGTGGACTGGCCCTTCGACTACGACGAGTTGGAGCCCTACCTCGTCCGGGCCGAACAGGAGTTGGGCGTTTCGGGCGACGACGCCGAGTGGGCGTCCCTGACCCGGCGCAGCGCCGACTTCCCGATGCCGGCCATCGCCCCGAGCTACGGGGACCTGGTCGTCCGCGAGGCGCTGGCCGGCATGCCGCCGATCGACAACGTCGACGTGGTCCCGATCACGACCCCGCAGGCCCGCAACTCCCGGGAGTACCAGGGGCGCAGCTCCTGCCAGGGCAACTCCAGCTGCCTGCCGATCTGCCCGTCCGGGGCCAAGTACGACGCCGGGCACCACGTCGGCAAGGCGGTCGCGCTCGGCGTCGACCTCAAACCCGCGTGCGTGGTGACCAAGGTGGTGCCCCAGCAGGACGGCTCCTCCACCGTCGTGTTCAAGGACTGGACCACCGCCGACCTCGCCGAGCAGAGCGTCACCACCCGGCAGCTGGTGCTGGCCCTCAACGCGGTCGAGATCCCCAGGCTCTGGCTGATCTCGGGCCTGCGGAACACCAGCGACCAGGTCGGCCGCAACCTGATGGACCACCCCACCGACGAGGTGGTGGGCCTGCTCGCCGAGCCGGTCTTCCCGTTCCGCGGTCCGCAGAGCACGCTCGGCATCGAGAACTTCCGGGACGGCCTGTTCCGCAAGGACACCGGTGGCTTCCGGATGACGATCGGCAACGACGGCTGGGGCCGTACCCAGTCACCGGAGGCCGCGCTCGACGCCCTCATGTGGGACAAGGCCGCCCGGAAGATCCTGCTGACCGGCGCGAAGCTCCAGGAGGCCGTCAACCACCGGGTCACCCGGATGCTGCGGTTCAGCTACTCCACAGAGCAGCTGCCCAACCCGGACAACCGGGTCACGCTCTCCGACAAGCGCGACGTCCTCGGCCTGCCCCGCCCGAAGATCGCCTACCGGGTCGACGCCTACTCCAAGGCCGCGCTCACCTACGGCCACAGCGTCGCCCACCGGATCTGGCAGTACCTCGAAGGCACCGTCGGCGCCACGGAGATCGCCCCCGCCGCCCCGGCCGGGACGTACAAAGGCTCCGGCCACCTGATGGGCACCATGCGGATGGGGACCGCCGCGGCGGACTCCGTGGTCGACCCGTCCGGTCAGTCCCACGACCACCCGGGCGTCTGGGTCGTCGGCTCCGCCGTGTTCCCCACCGGTGGCACGTCCAACCCCACCCTCCAGCTGGCCGCCGTCACCCTGCGCACCGCCGACGCCCTCGCCGCCGCCCTGTAGGGCGGTGGGGCTGCCGAACGACCGG